>NZ_JBDGKY010000021.1:0-74229 GCF_057656135.1 Lysobacter sp. Soil_N_23 | reverse complement strand
GGACATCCTGTCCGAAGGCGGGGCGTGGGCCATCCATGGCCCACTGCGGAGCAATCCCCGGCCCGGCGGACGACGCTCTGCCGTTTCGTTGCACGGTCTTCGGTGGCCCTCACCCCAACCCCTCTCCCGCAAGCGGGAGAGGGGCTCCCACCGTCACTGGAAGACCGTCATCATTGAAAGACCGTCATCCCCGCGAAGGCGGGGACCCAGCGCCGTTGCTCCTATGCCCGTCATTCCCGCGAAGGCGGGAAACCATGGACGTTGCTCGCCAGTGTTTCGCCAACACGTATTAGGAACATGGGGCTCCGATGGCCAGCAGGGTCCGCACTACGCTGCGGGAGGCGAGCATCAGATCTCGCGCAGGCGATTGCATCAGGGAGCGACTTGACTTCGCCCCAGATCAGGTAGATAAGGAATAATAATCTAGCCCTTAAGGCATTTAAGGGTCAATTTATGAGACCTTATTTATGCGATCCCCAGTGATGGACATCCTTCCTCCCAAGGTCCGACGCTCCCTCGCCAAGCTCGGCAAGGACCTCAAGGACGCCCGACGCAAGCGCAGCCTGACCGTGGAAATGATGGTCGAGCGCGTCGGCGTCTCCAAGGCGACCTACCTGAAGGTCGAAAAAGGCGACCCCAGCGTGTCCATGGGCGTGTACGCGATGACCTTGTTCACGCTTGGGTTCTCCAATGCCCTGGCCGAGATCGCAGACAGCCGCAGCGACGACACCGGGTTGTTGATGGACAGTAGCCGTCTGCCCCAGCGCGTGCGAGTCAAGAAGGCGCTGAAGCCGCTATGAGACGCACGATCAACGTGTTCCTGGGGGACGGCGCCCGTCGGGTAGGCACCCTGCGTTTTGAAGCGCAAGGCGCACGTCAGAGTGCAGGCTTTGAATACCACCCCGATTGGTTGGCCGCACCGGATCGTTTTGCGCTCGAGCCGGGCCTGCCCCTGGTCTCGGGCATGCAGTTCCACCAGCAGGTACGCGATGGCTCGCTGTTTCACGGCGCCATCGCCGATACCGAACCCGATGGCTGGGGGCGGCGCGTCATCCTGCGCGACCATGCCAAGCAACGCCTGAGCGCACGGCAGTCTGGCGCTGCAGTCGAGCCTCGCGTGCTCCATCATCTCGACTTCCTGCTGGCGGTCGATGACATCAACCGTGTCGGTGCGCTGCGGTTTCAGGACGAAGACGGAATTTTCCAGCGTATGCCCGAGCCCGGCCGACGCACCACTCCGCCATTGATCGAGTTGAACAGACTGCTCTGGGCCTCACATGCAGTCGAAACCAATTCCGAGACGGCCGCCGACCTGGCCTACTTGCGCGGCCGCGGCACTTCCTTGGGCGGGCTGCGCCCGAAATGTTCGGTGATCGACGACGATGGCCGCCTGTCCATCGCCAAATTCCCAAGCGTCGGGGACGATCGCGTCGTCACCAAGGGTGAAGTGCTGGCCCTCACCCTTGCCCGCGAAGCGGGGATCAACGCAGCAAGGGCGCGATTGATCGACAGCGAAGGCACTCCGGTCGCACTGATCCGGCGCTTCGATCGTCCCGATGAAGGTGGCCGACTGATGTACATCTCCGCCGCCACCATGCTTGGGGTGGATACCAGCGAAGCGAACGAGCATACCTATACCGAGATCGTCGACGCGCTGCGGCAGCACGGCGCCCAACCCCAGGCCAACATAGAAGAGCTCTGGCGCCGCATCGCGTTTTCCATCCTCATCACCAACGTGGACGACCATCTGCACAACCATGGCTTCCTGCATGCACAGCATGGCCAATGGCGGCTGGCGCCCGCATTCGACATCAATCCATTTCCCGAGCGCGCGCGCGAACTGAAGACATGGATCTCCGAGGACACGGGGCCTGCTGCATCGATCGACGCCTTGATGTCGGTGACGGCCTACTTCGGCATGGAGCCTGGACTCGCCCGCGAAGTGCTGGGAAATGTCGTCGACGCCGTAGCCGGTTGGCGACAAACCGGCCGCGCTATCGGAATGAGCGATCGGGAGCTGGAACAGTTTTCCGAAGCGTTTGAGCATCCGGAACTGGATGCTGCGCGTCGGGCCAGGGCATTTCGACTGTCGTCCCGAGCGTAGCGAGGGACCCGATCGTTCGCCGCGTAAAACAGATCCCTCGCTGCGCTCGGGATGACAGTCGGCTTATTCAGTGTCGCGGGTCACCCTCACCCCAACCCCTCTCCCGCAAGCGGGAGAGGGGCTTTCACCGTCATAGGAAGACCGTCATCCCCGCGAAGGCGGGGACCCAGTGACTTTGCTCTGCCGTCATTCCCGCGAAGGCGGGAATCCATGGACGTTGCTCTGGCGCGTTGCCGGATGAGGGCATAGGGCGGTGGCCAGCATTACCCTAGGCGAACAACAACTCCAGCTCCTTCGGCAGCGCTGCCCCGGGCAGCTTGCGCGTTTCCTTGGCGATGTTCAGCGTCATGTTGGTCCTGGCCACTTCCAGCAATACAACATCGACAGGACGTTGCTGCTGCTCCTTGAGCCAAGTCAAAATGCTGGCCAAATGCCACAGCGCCGGTTTTCCCTCATGCACGGCAACCGGGAATGTTGAAGCGTTGCTGATCATCAGCTTGCGCATGTTCTGGCGCGTGAAGCCTGCGATGTCGGCAACATCGGTCAGGCCAACGAAGTCCGGCGAGGCTTCGACCAGCATGGCCTTTGGTATGCCCTTTCGGACGTCCCGCAGAGCCGTCGAAATCGCATCGAAGGCCGATCCCGCCGTGCGGGTGAAGTCCAGGGCAATGCGACCGTTCTGACCGACGCCGATCAGCGCATCGTCACAGCCGGTCGCGGCCAGCGCTTCGATGTACTGATCCGGGTCAGCTCCCGAATCCGGGAGGCTGAATTTCAAGGTGAATTCATAGTCAGTCATCATCAGTCTCCGATTTTCATGGAGCTGGTTGGGCCTTGCTTCGATGCGTTGTGCAGTTGTCTACAACTCGTCGGATCTGCTTTCCGTGGTTTCCGGCATTCCTGGGGGTGCTCCAGATGCTGGCGATGCAAAACTCTCCGCAACGGCATGCCTCATCGTTGTAGGGGCAATACATCTTTCCCCAGGCATGCGAACTGCCAATCTCGATGCGCCAACCTTGTTCTTCGGCGTGCTTGAGAGCGGCCTCTGCCTCGGATTTGGGATGCGGCTTCCTTGCCATTTGCATTCCTTGCGAACAGTAGGTTGAGACTCTGGAGGTTGTCAAGTGACAACCTGAGGGCAGATTGTCTCGTTTGCCCTCACCCCAACCCCTCTCCCGCTCGCGGGAGAGGGGCTAAGAACGAAGCAGCCCTTCTCCCGCTTGCGGGAGAAGGTGCCGGCAGGCGGATGAGGGCGCCCTGCCGGCAGCGAACGCTCAGATCTCGCGCAGTCGATCGAACTCCAGACGCGCTTCGATCGGCGCGGCGATGACGTTCTGGTGGACCATGCCCGGGAACAGATTGTCGCTGTTGCCGGCGTGGTTGTCGGCGCTGTACAGGTACGGCAGGTGCGACCAGCAGCGATATCCGGCGTCCTTGAGTGCCTTCACTTCGGCCGCGGCCTGATCGATGCCGCCCAGGCGTACGTAGATCGTCGGGCGGAAACGCCGCACCGATTCGTCGGCGCCCTGCAGCAGCGCGACCAGCGTGCCGGGCAGGTTGACCTTGATCAGGTTCAGTGCGTCCAGGCCAAGGCTGTCGACGCTGGCGCAGCGCACGCGCTCGCCGTCATTGCCGTTGCGGTTCGGGCGGGCGTCGAGCTGGCGCGTCGTTGCGGTCTCGCGTCCCAGCCACACCGAGTGCGTGTGCACGTTGACCAGGCCGTTGAGCGCGACGTTGGCGCACAACTGCTGGAACTCGAGCCGGCGCGGTTCGGCGACGTGCACCTGGCCTTTCTCGCCGACCGTGCGCGACAGCCACAGCGCATGCGCGCCGTAGTCGCCGCCGAACTCGAGGACGCTGTGTCCTTCCTGGACCAGGCCACTGAGCAGGTCGAGTTCCTGTTCGACCCATTCGCCGTAGTTGTGCAGCGAGCGTGCGGCGAGACTGTCGAGAGAGACGGACGCGGTGATTCCGTAACGGGTTTTCCAAAGGCGCTGAACGCCGTCGAGGGAGAGTGCGGGGGTATCCATGGAGTCTTCCTGGGGGGGCTTCTTGGTGGCGATGTAGCAGTGGGGCAGTGGAGCGGTGAGGGAGTGGTGGGTTTCAAGGAGTGCTGCTGGCCATGCGCATGCCCTGGTGCAGTCGCTTCCAGTGCGGGTCCTGCTGGGTCGGGCCGAGTGTCCTGGCCCAGCGCGCATCGGCCTCGCGCCAGATCGGCAGCAGTTCGGCGCGGGTAGCGCCGGCCTCCCAGGCCGCGGCGCACAGCTCGCAAGCCGACTGTGGCTCGTCACAGGCCAGGTGAACATTGGCGACGACGCGCAACGCGTCGGCGTCGTTCGGGGCGAGTTCGCGCAGACGGTTGGAGAGCGCCTTCATCCGCGGCAGCGCCTGCGGCTGCCGCGCGGAGGACTCGTGCCCGTGCGATTGCGCGATCGCGACCAGCGCCGTCAGCGCGCACAGCAATGCGCGCACTTCGTTCTCCGGTGCCTGCGCCGTCACTTCGGCCAGTCGCGCTGCCGAAGCGAAGTGGGCCTGCTGCGGGACGCCTTCGGTGAGCCGGGCCTGTTCGAGATGGATCTCCGCGGTTTCCAGGTCGACCAGCGCCTGCGGCAGTTCACCTGCTGCGATGCCGGCCAGCAACGCGCGTGCCTGGTCGAGCGTGTGCCAGCGGGTGAGGCCGAACTCGCGACGGGCACGCAGGCGCAGGTAATAGGCCCGCGCGAATCGTGCCTGCGCACCGTCGTCGGGCGAGATCGCCTCGATACGCGCGAACAGGGCCTCGGCCTCGCTGAGCTTGGCCTGTGCCGCGGCGCCATGCAGGCTGGCGGCCCAGTCGCCAAGCAGGCCGATCCATGCCAGCAGCGGGTGGATGCTGCGTGTCGAGCCGAGCCACCCTTCGACGCTGGCCTGTGTCGCCTGCAGGCGGCTGATCCGGGCGGCGCCGCTGAGACGTTGCGCGTAGGCGCGTTCGGCCTCGATCAGGCGTGTCAGCCAGGCTTCGCGTTGCGCTTCGTCCCAGCGCGGGATGCCGGCCTGGAGCAGGGCGGTGGCGCGCGCATGCAGCGTGCCGGCCGCACGCACATCGACCAGCTCCGCGCGCGCCAGCAGCAGGTTGATCCACAGCCACTGCACCGGCTCGCCGGCATCGGGCATGGTCGTGCCCCAGCGCTGCTCGATCACCCGTTCGCTGCGATCGAGCCAGCGTGTGCGCTCGCCACGCGGCGAGGCGGCAGCGCGCTCATACAGCGCCTGAGCCCATTCCAGCAGCACCGCATCGTCGCGCGTATGCCCCTGCAGATGGCGGTCGTAGACGGCAATCGCCTCGTCCAGGCTGGTCAGGCGATCTGCGCCGGTCTGGTGATCGGCCTGCATCTGATGGCAACGGGCAATCATCCGCGACAACAGATTGGCGCGGTCGGGCTCGACACGGAGCGCATTGCGGAATGCCGAAGCTGCCTGTCCGGCGGCTTCCAGCTGCCGGTCCGGTCGGTCGCGCGCGATGCGCCACCACGACCAGCCCGCCACCGTCCACGCTTCGCCGCTGGCCTTGTCGCCATCGAGCAACGGTGCCAGTGCCGCCAGCGCCTGCTCTGGCCGGTCGGCGGTCAGCCAGTGCTTGGCCTGGCCGACGCGTTCGGACACTTCCATCGACGAGGTCGGTGCCGGTGCGGTGATCACGGAAGGTGTCACCGGCTCCGGCTTGACTGTTTTGACTGTGGGAGGGGCAGGCATCGCGGCTGAAGCCCCTCCCACTGGATTCACAGTGTCGCTTTCGATCACGGAAATCACTGCCTTGTCATCGGGCTGAAGCGTGTCGACCTGATCCGGCGGTGCCGGGGTCGGTTGCGCCGGCAGGCCGATATGCTCATAGCTCATCCACGAAACGCACGACGGAAGTTCACCGGTCAGGACCAGCGGCGCATCGACAACTGCATCGATCGCACGCAGGCGCGCGTCGGCCGAACGCGTCGAGTCGTGTCGCAGCGTCGCGCTGGCGGGCGATGACGGTGGCTGTGGCGCGATCATGTGCATCGCCACGGCTACCGATGGCAGCGGCAGGGTGCCGTAGTTGAAGCCGGTGTTGTCTTCGGCGAATCGGGCGTCGGGCGCTTTCACCTGCGACCAGGTGATGGTGCGCGGAAGCGCGGCGGCGGCGCGGCGTTCGCGTCGAGCTTTGCGGCGCTTGCGCAATGCGATGAGAAGCAGCAACAGCAGCAGCGCAACAGCGGCGATCAACAGGTGCCAGTTCCACTCCGAAGCGATCGGCGGCCACCATTGCCCATCCGAAATGATCGTCGGCGGTGTAATGGCGTTCGATGGCGAAGAGGTGGCCTTCAATGCCGGTGCGGACGCAGTCGCCAGGGACGCAATTGCCAGTGAAGTGCCGGCCAGCGAAGTGCCCGCCTGTGATGTGCCGACAGGAAGCGACTCGCCTGCAGCGCCGTCCACGGGCGATCCATCCAGGTCAACCAGATGTGGCGGCGTCCCGTCCGAGGCAAGCAGACCGGTCGGTGCAGAGGTGGCCGCAGCCGGGGCCGGAATCCGCTCATGCCGACCGGCATGACGAGGAAGGGTGGCGGCGTCAAAGGAAGACCGTCATTCCCGCGAAGGCGGGAACCCAGTGACTTTGAACGGCGACGACGCTGGGTCCCCGCCTACGCGGGGATGACGGCGTTGGCGCGTGACGACGAGTGGCAACCACTCTTGCGCTAGACCAGCAGGCCCTTCTCGCGCGCGTAGTTGTAGATCTCGCGGTCGTTGCGCAGGCCCAGCTTGGCCATCGCGTCCATCTTCTGGCGGCTGATGGTCTTGGCGCTGCGTTCGAGCTGCATGGCGATCTGCGACACGGTCAGACCGGAGGCGAACATGCGCAGCACCTCGGACTCGCGCCGCGACAGGCGCGTTTCGCCGCTGCCCGGGGCGGCCGCCTGGGCGGCGTTGATCATCGTGCGCAGGTCGGCACTGATGTAGGTCTGGCCCTGGGCCACCGCGCGCACCGCCTGCTCCAGTTCGTCCAGTGCGTCGGCCTTGTTGAGCAGGCCGCGCACGCCGGTGTCCAGCACCGCACGCAGCAGGCCTATGTTGCTCACCATGGTCAGCACCACCACCGGCGTCAGCGGCCAGCGCTGGCGCACGAGCTCCAGCAGATTGAGTCCGTCGGTGATCTGCCCGCCGGGCATGTTGAAGTCGGTCAGGACCAGGTCGAAGGAACCCTGCTCCAGCGCCTCCACCAGCGCGTCGGACGAGCCGACCTCGACAAGAGTGCCGAACTCGCCGCTGCTCTCGAGCAGCTCGCGAATGCCGGAGCGAACGATGGGGTGGTCGTCGGCGATGATGATGCGAAGCGGCATGGGAGGGCGTAACCGGGGACGGGCGAAGGTGCGATCGCTGCGCGATCAGCAGGGAATCATCGCCCAACACGCATGCGCGATGCGTGTAGTTTAGGACTGTGCCGATCATGGCGATGTACGAATTTGTCTCACCACACCGCCACAGCCGCATCGGGCTGATCGATCGCATGCTCCTGTCCGCGGTCGCGAACCAGGGCGACGCCGAACACGGTCGCGTACCGGTATTCCCAATCGGCGCGCTGATAGTCGATCGGCTCGTGCGACCAGCGTGTCCACGGCCAGTCGCCCTTGGTCGGGTCGGCGGTGTGGATCTCCTCCAGGTACCGGGTCACCGGCTTGAGCCCGAGCGACTGCGAGACGCGAGACTTGAGATCCAGGTCGATCCCGTCCAGTACCAGCGTGCCGCCTGGAACGAGGAGCTTCACCACGTTCCTCAGGCATGCCTCGGCGATGGCGTCGTCCATCGGGCCGAGCACGTTGCACGCCATTACCACGTCCTGTGGTCCGATCGTCGCGGCGAGTCCTGGATCTGTCGCATCGGCGACGGTCCAGGTAACGCCCTCGCGAATCCAGTCCTTTATCCGGAAGGCGCCCTCGGGGGTGACGTCCATGATGTCTCTCAACGCGTTGGGCACGGTGGTGAATACCTTTGATCCGTTGAGTTCGAGCGTGCCGCCCAGGGACGAAGGTGTCCTGAGCCGGTAGACGCCCCTGCGGGCCACCTCGATCACGTTCGCCGACGCGTCAACTCCGCAGGCGACCACCTCCAGCCAGGGGTGGTGCCGGCGCAGCAGCCATAGGGTGGAGTAGAGCTCGGCCCCGACGCTGCATCCGATCGATGCGATCCGCAGCGGCGCTCCACGCGGATGCGCGGAGACGACCTCGTTGAGCAGGCGCAGCTGCGGGATGTTGCGCAGGAACCAGGTGTAGTGCGTCTGGTTCCGGTCTGTATCGCGAATGTAGTGATCGTAGAAGAATGCCCCGATCCTGCGGGCTTGCCGGGTCTGGCGCAGCGCGGCGGGAAGGCGTCGCCAGGCATAACGGACGAACGGTACGAACGGTTTGAGTGTCAGCGCCAACAACCTGCTCATCTGGGGTCCCCTGGACTCCCACGCCCAGCGACCGCACCGGACCGCAAAGGGCCGTGCGCCGCCGTGGACGTTGGTAGCCACAAATCATGCGATTCGACCGCGAGCGCAGTGGCGTGCGATTCGTGCCGGCCGCCAGTGACTGGCCGGCTCGACCGAACGGAGCGCTGCCTTGCGGGTCAACGGAGGTCAGACCGTCCCGGGACGGCCCACAGGCTCAGGCGATGGGCGGCCTGAATGGCACCGCGCGTTGCAGCCGGGCAACCGGCACGCAATCGGGAGTGGGTACTGGCGATGTCCGCGTGTCCGCCAGCACGAATGGCCTTGCCGAGGCATCGACCGATGCGCCGGCAAAGCACTGATGCATCAGCGTGTGGGCACCCTTGGCATGCGCATGGTCGCCATGCGGGGCAGGGTGGTCGCCGTGCGCATGACTCTGGCCTGACGCCGAGGTCACGGCGGTGCCATGTTCCATGGCGAGCAGGTCGCACCCCAGCCCCGGCGCCGGCCTCGACACCAGCCCGAGCACCAGAAGCACCAGGAAACTGGCGCGCAGGGCGTGGGACAAGGGGCGGAGAGATCGGAGCACTGGCGTGGGGGTGAGAGCGGATCGTGACTGCGGCAACGGTTTCAACGCTTTGGGGGGCGGGCATCGGCCACGCGACGGCGATCGCCGAAAACGCATCACCATGCCGAGTCTGGCGACACGCAGCAGGCCCGTGCCTGCGATACCTGCATTGCCCCCGTCGCCAGCGCGCACTGGCTGGCGCCGACGCAGTCCACACTTCGGCGTATGCGCCGCTGTGCGCCCTGGTCATATAGCCCGAACGTCACTTGACGGGCCGCAGCCCCCCTGAGCACAGTCGCGGGGGGCCTTTGCCTTCGTCTCTTGCCTGGTGCGGCAGCCGCTGCCGCGCGGGCCTTTCCGGGGAGTTACACAAGTGGATAGACGCTCATTTCTGTCGATGACCGGCGTTGGTGTGGCCGGGCTGATGCTGCCCTTCGGTCGTGCCATCGCCGCCGAGGCGCTGGTGGAAACCATCGACGTGGCCAAGAAGAAGGCACTGGCCGATGCCGCCCTGGCCGCGGCGACGGCCGCCGGCGCCTCGTACTGCGACGTCCGCATCGGCCGCTACCTGCGCCAGTTCGTGATCACGCGCGAGGACAAGGTCCAGAACGTGGTCAACACCGAATCGACCGGCATCGGCATCCGCGTGCTGGTCAACGGCGCTTGGGGCTTTGCCGCCACCAACGAACTGGGCACCCAGGGCGTGGTCAAGGCCGCCCAGCAGGCCGCCGCGATCGCCAAGGCGAACTCCAAGCACCAGACCACGCCGGTGCAGCTGGCCAAGGCGCCGGGCGTGGGCGAAGTCTCCTGGAAGACGCCGATCCGCAAGAACTCGATGGAAGTGCCGCTCAAGGAAAAGGTCGATCTGCTGCTGGGCGTGAACGCCGCGGCGATCAACGCCGGTGGCAGCTTCGTCAACTCGATGCTGTTCCTGGTCAACGAGCAGAAGTACTTCGCCTCGACCGACGGCAGCTACATCGACCAGGACGTGCACCGCATCTGGGCACCGATGACGGTCACCGCGATCGACAAGGCCACCGGCAAGTTCCGCACCCGCGACGGTCTGTCCTCGCCGATGGGCATGGGCTTCGAGTACCTCGACGGCGCTGCCGCCGGCAAGGTCGTCTCACCCAACGGCGTGGTCAACTACGGCCTGTCGTACGACATGATGGAAGACGCCATCGCCTCGGCCAAGCAGGCCAAGGCCAAGCTGACCGCACCGTCGGTCAAGCCGGGCAAGTACGACCTGGTGCTCGACCCGTCGCACACCTGGCTGACGATCCATGAATCGATTGGCCACCCGCTCGAGCTCGACCGCGTCCTTGGCTACGAAGCCAACTACGCCGGCACCAGCTTCGCCACGGTCGACAAGCTCAAGGACAAGTTCAAGTACGGCTCCGACAACGTCACCGTGTTCGCCGACAAGACCCAGGTCGGCAGCCTCGGCGCGGTCGGCTATGACGACGAAGGCGTCAAGACCAGGAAGTGGAACCTGATCAAGGACGGCACCCTGGTCGATTACCAGACCATCCGCGATCAGGCCCACATCCTTGGCAAGGCCGAGTCCGACGGCTGCTGCTATGCCGACTCGTGGTCGAGCGTGCAGTTCCAGCGCATGGCGAACGTGTCGCTGGCACCGGGCAAGAACAAGCTCAGCGTCGCCAACATGATCAAGGACGTCGAGAACGGCATCTACATCATCGGCGACGGTTCGTTCTCGATCGACCAGCAGCGCTACAACGCCCAGTTCGGCGGCCAGCTGTTCTACGAGATCAAGAACGGCCAGATCACCCAGCAGATCGAGGACGTGGCCTACCAGATCCGCACGCCGGAGTTCTGGAATGCCTGCGTCGCCGTCTGCGACGACAGCGACTACCGCCTCGGCGGCTCCTTCTTCGACGGCAAGGGACAGCCCGGCCAGGTGTCGGCGGTCTCGCACGGTTCGAGCACGGCGCGCTTCAACGGCATCAACGTCATCAACACCGCCCGCAACCTCGGCTGAGCCTGGAGACAAACACAATGAGCATCTTCACCGAAGAACAGGCCAAGGCGATCCTCGACAAGGTCATCAAGCTGTCCAAGGCCGACCAGTGCACGGCGCAGCTTGAGGGTTCGATCGACGGCAACATCCGCTTCGCCCTGAACAACATCTCCACCAGTGGTGTAGTGGATAACACCGAATTGGCCGTCGAAGTGGCCTTCGGCAGCCGCGTCGGCACCGCCACCATCAACGAGTTCGACGACGCCGCGCTCGAGCGCGTCGTCCGCCGCGCCGAAGACCTTGCCCGCCTGGCTCCGGAAAACCCGGAGTTCATGCCGGCGATCGAGAAGCAGACCTACAAGTCCAGCCCGACCTTCAGCCCGGCCACCGCCGCCATCACCCCGGAGTACCGCGCCCAGGTCGCGGCCAACTCGATCGCCCCGTGCAAGGCCGAAAAGCTGATCGCCGCCGGCTTCCTCGAGGACGGCCAGAGCTTCGTGGCGTTCGCCAACTCCAAGGGCAACTTCGGCTACCAGCAGGCCACGCGCTTCGACTACACCTGCACCGTGCGCACCGAAGACGGCCGCGGTTCGGGCTGGGTCGGTCGCAACCTCAAGGATTCCGACGACTTCAAGGCCGATCAGGACATCCGCACCGCCATGCGCAAGGCCACCGAGTCGGCCGAAGCCAAGGCGCTGGAGCCGGGCAAGTACACGGTGATCCTGGAACCGGCCGCGGCCGCGGGCCTGATCTCGTTCATGATGAATTTCTTCGACGCTCGCCAGGCCGACGAAGGCCGCAGCTTCCTGTCGAAGAAGGGCGGCGGCAACAAGCTTGGCGAGCAGGTCTACGACCCGCGCGTGAACATCAGCGCCGACCCGTGGGACGAGCGCGCGCCGGTGCTGCCGTGGGACGGCGAGGGCCTGCCGCGCGAGAAGATGGCGATCGTCGAGAACGGCAAGGTCGTGGCGATGCAGTACTCGCGCTACTGGGCCAAGAAGCAGGGCAAGCGCGCCGTCGGCGAGCCGGGCAACCTGCTGGTCGCCGGTGGCGACAAGACCACCGCGCAGCTGGTGGCCAGCACCCAGAAGGGCATCCTGGTCACCCGCACCTGGTACATCCGCATGGTCGATCCGCAGACCGTGCTGCTGACCGGCCTGACCCGCGACGGCACGTTCTACATCGAGAACGGCCAGATCAAGCACCCGGTGAAGAACTTCCGCTTCAACGAGTCGCCGGTGATCATGCTCAACAACATCGAAGAGCTCGGCAAGCCGGTGCGCGTGGCCGGTGACGAGTCTTCGTTCGTGATGATGATCCCGCCGATGAAGCTGCGCGATTTCACCTTTACGTCGCTGTCGGATGCGGTCTGACGGAGACCGTCATTCCCGCGCAGGCGGGAATCCATGGACGTAATGCCCTGAGAGCCAACGTCCATGGATCCCCGCCTTCGCGGGGATGACGGGTAGTGTGCGGGGATGACGTTCAGCTGGTTTTTCGAGTACCCAAGCAAATGCAACGCCGCGATTTCCTCAATTTCACCGGCCTGTCCCTCGCCGCGATGGCGCTGCCATTCGGCCGCAGCATCGCCGCCGAGGCACTGCTCGAACCGGTTGATGGTGCGCGCCGCCGGCTTCTCGCCGACGCCGCGTTGACGGCCGCCCGCGCCGCGGGCGCGCAGTACTGCGACGTGCGCATCGGTCGCTACTTGCGCCAGTCGGTGATCACCCGCGAGGCGAGGGTGGAGAACATCGTCAACGGCGAGTCCTCCGGCATCGGCGTGCGCGTGCTGGTCGATGGCGCCTGGGGCTTTGCGGCGACCCACGTGCAGACCACCGATGCGGTGGCGGCCATCGCGCGCCAGGCGGCCGCGATCGCCAAGGCCAACTCGCGCCACCAGACCAAACGCGTCGAGCTGGCACCGACGCCCGGCGTCGGCGAGATCAACTGGGCCACGCCGATCCGCAAGAACGCGATGGCCGTGCCGATCAAGGAAAAGGTCGACCTGCTGCTGGGCGTCAATGCCGCGGCGATGAAGGCCGGCGCCGACTTCTTCAATTCGACACTGTTCCTGATCAACGAGCAGAAGTATTTCGCCTCCACCGACGGCAGCTACATCGACCAGGACGTGCACCGGATCTGGTTGCCGATCACCGCCACCGCGGTCGACAAGGCGAGCGGCAAGTTCCGCACGCGCAACGGCCTGTCGGCGCCGATGGGCATGGGCTACGAGTATCTCGACGCCGATCCGGCCGGCAAGTTCAAGCTGCCCGGCGGCATCACCGCCTACGGCCGCAGCTACGACGTGATGGAAGACGCCATCGCCAGCGCCCGCGATGCCCGTGCCAAGCTCAAGGCACCGTCGGTGAAACCGGGCAAGTACGACCTGGTCATCGACCCGTCGAACCTGTTCCTGACCATCCACGAGAACGTCGGCCACCCGCTCGAGCTCGATCGCGTGCTCGGCTACGAGGCCAACTACGCCGGCACCAGCTTCGCCACGCTCGACAAGCGCGACGAGGGCTACCGCTGGGGCAGCGACATCGTCAACTTCGTCGCCGACAAGACTCGCCAGGGCAGCCTCGGCGCGGTCGGCTACGACGACGAGGGCGTGAAGACCAAGCAGTGGGACCTGGTGCGCGACGGCATCCTCGTCGACTACCAGGCCACGCGCGACGAAGCGCATATCCTCGGCCACAAGGAATCGCACGGCTGCAGCTACGCCGACTCGTGGTCGAGCGTGCAGTTCCAGCGCATGGCCAACGTCTCGTTGATGCCGGGCAAGACGCCGCTGAGCGTCGCCGACATGGTCAAGGACGTCGAGAACGGCCTGTACATCCACGGCCGCGGCTCGTACTCGATCGACCAGCAGCGCTACAACGCGCAGTTCGGCGGCCAGCTGTTCTACGAGATCAAGCAGGGCCGGGTGACCGGCCTGGTCGAGGACGCCGCCTACCAGATCCGCACGCCGGAGTTCTGGAACGCCTGCAGCGCGATCTGCGACGAGCGCGACTTCCGCCTCGGCGGTTCGTTCTTCGACGGCAAGGGCCAGCCGAGCCAGGTCTCCGCGGTGTCGCACGGATCGAGCACCACTCGCTTCAACGGCATCAACATCATCAATACCGCGCGGTCGATATGAACCGCGCGCAGTTCCTCCGCCTGATGTTGGCGGGCGCGGCAGGGGCGATGTTGCCTCCGCTCGCACGCGCCGCCAGCGTCGAGTACGACTTCTGGCTGACGCGCCTGAAGTACGACTCGGGGGACTGGGATGTCGACCAGCGCATGCCGGCCAACCTGATCACGTCATTGATCGATTACACCAACCTGCGCGTGGACCCGAAGGAGCACGTGCTGGCGCTGGCCGACCCGAAGATGCTGACCGCGCCGTTCTGCTACCTGGCCGGGCACAAGCTGGTCGAGTTCAATCCGGATGAACGGCGCAACTTCGAGCGCTACGTGCGCAATGGCGGCTTCGTCTTCGTCGACGACTGCAACCACGACATCGACGGCTTGTTCGCGCGCTCGTTCGAGGCGCAGATGGCGTCGATCTTCGGGCCGAAGGCGCTGCGCAAGCTGCCCAACACGCACGCGCTGTACCGCAGCTTCTTCACGTTCAAGGACGGCCCGCCGGCCACGGGCTTCGAGCTCAACGGCTGGGGCGACGACCTGGTGCACGACTACCTGCAGGGCATCGAGATCGACGGCCGGCTCGGGGTTCTCTACAGCAACAAGGATTACGGTTGCGAGTGGGACTACGACTGGCGCAACAAGCGTTTCCTGGCCGAGGACAATACGAAGTTCGCGGTCAATATCGTGATGTATGCGTTGAACAGCTGATCTTGTCCCGTCATTCCCGCGCAGGCGGGAATCCAAGGACGTAACGACGTAACAGCAACGGCAACAACAAACTGGATCCCGGCTTTCGCCGGGATGACGACAAAAAAGAGCTCGAAGTCCATGGATTCCCGCCTGCGCGGGAATGACGAGGAACCAACCGCCAATGACCACCACCCCCACCGAAGCCGACATCCAGACCCAGCTCGCCAGGCTCGGCACCCTGCGCACCGCCATCGCCCAGGCCATCGTCGGCCAGGAAGCGGTCGTCGAGCAGTTGCTGATCGGCCTGCTGGCCGGCGGCCACTGCCTGCTCGAAGGCGTGCCCGGCCTGGGCAAGACGCTGCTGGTGCGCTCGCTCGGTCAGGCACTGGAGCTGCAATTCCGGCGCGTGCAGTTCACCCCCGACCTGATGCCCAGCGACATCCTCGGCACCGAGCTGCTGGAGGAAGACCACGGCACCGGCCATCGCCATTTCCGCTTCCAGCCGGGCCCCATCTTCACCAACCTGCTGCTCGCCGACGAGCTCAACCGCACCCCGCCCAAGACCCAGGCGGCGCTGCTGGAGGCGATGCAGGAACGCACCGTCAGCTACGCCGGCGTGACCCACACGCTGCCGGCGCCGTTCTTCGTGCTGGCCACGCAGAACCCGCTGGAACAGGCCGGTACCTATCCGTTGCCGGAAGCGCAGCTCGATCGCTTCCTGCTGCATATCCGCGTCGACTATCCCAGCGAAGTCGAGGAGCGCGACATCCTGGCGCAGACCACCGGCACGCGTCATTCCGAGGTGCCGCAGGTGATGCACGGCGAGGAAGTGCTGGCGCTGCAGGCACGCGTGCGCGAAGTGCACCTGGGCGACGATCTGCTCGCCTGGATCACCCGCCTGGTCCGCGCCAGCCGCCCGAACGAATCTGCGCCGCCGGAAGTGAAGCAGTGGGTGAAGTGGGGCGCCGGTCCGCGTGCCGGCCAATCGCTGGTGCTCGCGGCCAAGGCGCGCGCGCTGCTGCACGGGCGTCTGGCGGCAACGCGCGAGGACATCGTCGCGCTGGCCGCGCCGGTGATGCGCCATCGCCTGCTGCTGTCGTTCGCCGCCGAGGCCGAGCAGAAGAGCGCCGACGACGTGATCGCCGCGCTGCTGCGCAGCGTGCCGTTCGCGGGCTGATCGCAGGACACGCGTGGCCCAGCTATGTCGATACGTCCCGGTTCGAGCTTCGTCGACTTCATCCCGCCGCAGGTGCGCGCGCGGTTGAAGGACCTGCGCCTGACCTCGCGACGCGCGGTCGGTTTGCAGGGCATCGGCCTGCACCACAGCCGCAGTCGCGGCGCCGGACTGGAGTTCGCCCAGTACCGCGCCTACGAACCCGGCGACGAGTTGCGCCAGGTCGACTGGAAGCTGTACGCACGCTCCGACCGCTTCTTCGTCCGCGAGGCCGAGCGAGAAAGTCCGCTCGCGGTGTGGTTGCTGGTCGATGCCACCGCGTCGATGGCACAGGAAGACGCGGCCCGACCCGGATGGTCGCGCCTGTCGGCCGCGAAGGGACTGGCCGCATGCGTCGCCGAACTGGCGCTGCGCCAGGGTGACCGCTTCGGCTTGGCCGTGCTGCACGGCGACGGTGTGCGCGTCCTCGCCCCGGGAAGCGGCCTGCGCCAGCGCGACCGCTTCATGCTCGAACTGCAACGCGTCGACGCGGGCGGCACCTGGCCGTCGGCGGAACGCCTGCGTCCGTTGTGGGAGCGCATCGGCGCCGGTGACCTGGTCGTGCTGCTCAGCGATGCCTTCGACGAAGGTGCGCTGGAAGTGGTGACGCGATTGGCCGCCGCACGCCGCGAGGTTGCCGCCATCCAGATCCTGACCGCCGAGGAGCGCGACTTCCCGTTCCGCGGGGGCCATGTATTCCGCGAGCCCGAAACCGGCGAGGAGCTGCGCGGCGACGGTGTCGCGATGCGCGATGACTTCCTGCGACGCTTCGAGACCGCACGTCGCGAACTCGACGCGCGCCTGGATGCCAGTGGCATCCGCCATGCGCGCTACGTGCTCGACCAGGCGCTGGACCTGCCGCTGCGGCGCCTGTTCGGTTCCCGCGACGCCGCGGAGTACGCATGAGCCTGGCGTTCCTGCTGCCCGCCGGCCTGGCTGCGCTCGCGGCGCTGCTGTTGCCGCTGCTGATCCATCTGGCGCGACGCAGCGAGCAGCGGCCGATCCAGTTCGCCGCACTGCGCTGGTTGCGGCAGAAGCCCAAGCCACGTCACCGCATCCGTTTCGACGAATGGCTGCTGCTGGCGCTGCGGCTGTTGTTGCTGATGGCGCTGGCGCTGCTGCTGGCGCGGCCGGTGCTGGTCGGCGGTGCAAGCGATGCCCCATGGATTGCGGTGGCACCCGGCGTGGACCTGAAGCAGGCGCGCGAGGTGCAGGCGCCCGAGAACGCCCGATGGCATTGGCTGACGCCAGGGTTCCCGTCGCTGGACGAGCCCGCGTCAACGGCGTCTGCGCCGGTGACCAGTCTGCTGCGCGAGCTCGACGCCGAACTGCCCGCGGGCGCCTCGCTGACCGTGCTGGTGCCGGAACAGTTGACCGGTGTCGATGCGCAACTGCCGTCGTTGAGTCATCGAATTGATTGGCGTGTGGTGCCGGGAACGATGGCAGCCGGATCTGCGCCGATAGCGGCGGCATTCACACCAAGCATCCGCTACGCACCGCAGCGCGAAGCAGCGATGCGTTACCTGCGCGCCGCACAGGCGGCGTGGAAGGGAGACAGTGCGAGCACGACGGCGGCAACGTCGATCAAGCCTTGTCTTGTCATCCCGAGCGCAGCGAGGGATCTGCTTTCCTCGGCGCAGCAACAGGTCCCTCGCTGCGCTCGGGACGACAGAGGACTTGCCCGGCAGTTGATCTGGCTGGCGCCCGGGCCATTGCCCGCCGCAATCGACGCGTGGGTGCGCGAAGGCGGTGCCGCTCTGCTCGACCACGACACCACGCTTGCCAACCTGCCGGCCACGACGGTGTTGTGGCGCGATGCCGCTGGTGCCCCGCTGGTCGAAGGCACGGCGTATGGCAAAGGCCGCGTGATGCGCTTCACCCGCGAGCTCGCACCGCAGGCCATGCCGGCGCTGCTGGAGCCCGACTTTCCGCAGCAACTGCGTGCATTGTTCGACCCACCAAAGGCGGCACCGACGCGCGTGCTCGCCTCCATGCATGAACCGCTGACCGGCGGCCCGGTGTTCCCGCAGTCGCCGCGCGACCTGCAGCCGTGGCTGGTGCTGCTGATCGCGCTGTTGTTCCTGGGCGAACGCTGGCTTGCCACCGGCGCCCGCCGGGCGGTGGCGCCATGAGCGCGATGACGGTCCTGCAACGCACGTTGCAACAAGCGCGCGGGCGTCGCGGCCTCGACGCCGCATTGCGCTGCCTGCCGTGGTTGCTGGTCGCTCTCGTACTGGCCTGGCGCTTTGGCGGAACTGCCGCAGCCGTGGCGGTGCTGGTCATCGCGGCCGCGGCAACGGCGGCATTCGCCGTCCATCGCGCACGCACGCTCGACACGCGCTGGCTGGTCCGCGAACTCGATGCCCGTCGCGCCGACATGGACGACAGCACCGACCTGCTGTTCGCGCCGACCGCTGCCATGATCGGCCTGGAACGCCTGCAACTGGGTCGCCTGCAACAACGCATCGAGAACGCGCCGCCGCCGGACCTGCGCCCGCGCTGGTCGACGCGGGTACACGCGACCGGCACCGGCGCTGCCATCGTCGCGATCGCAGTGATCCTGCTTTGGCCTGCACGCCCGGGCGCGACCTTCGACGACGTGCTGTCCAGCGTCGGCGCCGCTCCCGCCGCACTGACGCAGACGCGCATCGTCCAGCAACGCCTGCAGATCACACCGCCCGGCTACACGCGACAGCCCGCGCGCGACGACGCTACCCTCGACGCCAAGGCGCCGCAGGGCACGCGCCTGCAATGGACGATCCGCTTCGCGCCGCAGCCGACATCGGCGGAACTGGTCTTCCACGACGGCCGGCACCTCAAGCTCAGCCGCGAAGGCGACGACTGGCGCGGCAATGACGTGCTCGCCCGCTCGGCGCTGTACCGCATCGTCGTGCACGATGCGCCACCGCTGCAGCCGGCGACTCTGCACCGTCTCGACGCGATTCCCGACCGCGCTCCGCAACTGCGCGTGCTCGAGCCCGACCGCAGCCTGAGCCTGATGACGCTGGGACAGCGCAGCTGGCCGCTGGCGTTCGAGGGCAGCGACGACTACGGCGTCGCCTCCACCGCGACGCTGCGCATCACCCTGGCGCAGGGCAGCGGCGAGAACATCACCTTCCGCGAGCAGTCGATGACCATCGGCGGCAGCGGCAGTGCGACCGTCAAGCGCTTTGCCCATCGGCTGGATCTGGCAGCGCTCGGCCTGGCCGCCGGCGACGACCTGATCGTGCAGCTGAGCGTCAACGACAACCGAATCCCGACCGCGCAATCGGCGCGCAGCGCCAGCCTGATCCTGCGCTGGCCATCCGACCTGGGCACCGAGACCACCGGCCTGGAAGGCATGGTCAAGAAGGTGCTGCCGGCGTACTTCCGCAGCCAGCGCCAGATCATCATCGACGCCGAGGCGCTGCTGAAGGAAAAGCGCAGGCTCGAAGCAGACCGCTACGTGAAGCGCAGCGACGAGATCGGCGTCGACCAGCGCATCCTGCGATTGCGCTATGGCCAGTTCCTCGGCGAAGAGGCCGAGGGCGAACCCAAGCCGCCGCCGACCAACGATGCCGACGACACGCACGACGCCGACGAAAGCGCCGCGGCGCCGGCCGACGAGCATGGCCACGCCGAAGCGGGCGGGGCAGGCAAGTTCGGCGAGGAAGGCGCGGTGCTCGAAGAGTACGGCCACACCCACGACCACGCCGAAGCGGCAACGCTGCTCGATCCGGAGACGCGCAAGCTTCTCAAGTCGGCGCTCGACGAGATGTGGCAGTCGGAAGGGCATCTGCGCCAAGGCCACCCGGAGCTCGCCCTGCCGTACGCCTACCGCGCGCTGCGTTTCATCAAGCAGGTGCAGCAGGCCACGCGCATCTACCTGGCCCGGGTCGGCCCGGAGTTGCCGCCGATCGACGAGAGCCGCCGCATGAGCGGTGATCGCGCCGGGCTGGCGCGTCGCGACGACGCGCTGGTGGCGGCCGACATCACCGACCCGACGCTGGCGGCGCTGTGGAGTTCGCTGGATGCATCGCAAGTTCCAGCCGCGCCGATCGACTTCACGGCGCTCGAGCGCTGGCTGCGCGAGCACGAAGCACGCCTGGCCGATCCGCTCGCCTTCGTCGCCGCGATCGAGGCGCTACGCGCAGATCCGGACTGTGCGACGTGCCGTGCCGACCTGCGTGCATTGCTGTGGCCGCTGCTGCCGCGCCCGGCCACGGCCGTGCCACGGCGCAATGCCGGTGACGCCGCGGGAAGACGCTATCTGGAAGCGTTGCGCCAGGAGGAACCGAAGTGACCGCGCCCGCCTTCAACCTGCCGCTGCTGGTGGCCGTGCTGCTCGCTATTGCGGTGGTGGTCGCGTCCGCGCGATTGCTGCACCGGCAGTGGCGCGCGCAGCCGGGGCAACGCTCGCGCGGGTGGCGCCTGGCCTTGCTGCTGCTGGCGCAACCCGTGTGCGCGATGTTGCTGTACTTCGCGCTGGTGCCGCCTTCGCTGCCGGGTGAAGCCGGGACGCTGGTCGTCGCCACCGCAGGGGCGACGACGGCGCAACCGGGTGAGGGCCGTGGCGGTGAGGCGTTTGTCGCTTTGCCCGAAGCGCCGCCGCTGGCTGATGTCGAACGCGTTCCCGATCTCGCCACGGCGCTGCGCCAGCACCCGGGCACGCAGCGCGTGCGCATCGTCGGCGCAGGTCTTGAGGCCCGCGATCGCGATTCCGTCCGCGGCCTGGCACTGGAGTTCACCGCCAATGCGTTGCCACGCGGGCTGGTCGAACTGCAGGCGCCACGCCAAGTGGTCGCTGGTTCTGAGTTCGCCGTCGCCGGGCGCGCACACGATCTGCGTAGCGGCTCGGCCGAACTGCTCGATCCGGGTCGCCGCCGCGTCGATCGCGTCGCACTGCCGGCCGATGGGCGCTTCACGCTGACCGCGAGCCCGCGCGTTGCAGGCACAGCGAGCTTCACGATCCGTTTGCGCGATGCGCGGCAAGCCATCGTCGAAGACGTCGAATTGCCCCTCCAGGCAACTGCCGCAACCCCACCGCGCTTGTTGTTGATGGCCGGTGCGCCGGGTCCCGAGGTGAAGTACCTGCGCCGCTGGGCGCGTGACGCCGGGCTGGCCCTGCAGACCCAGGTCTCGGTCGGCGGCGGCATGCAAGTGGGTGATGCGCCGATCGCGATCAACGCCGCCAACCTCGGCCGCTTCGACCTGGTGATCCTGGACGAACGCGCCTGGTCCGCACTGGGCGACAACCAGCGCGCCGCGCTCACCGAGGCGATCAACAACGGCCTCGGTGTCGTGTTGCGCGTGACCGCCGCACCGTCGCCAGGGGAACGTCGCCGCTTGCAGGCGCTCGGGTTCGCGGTTGCCGGCGGCAGCGATTCGGCAACGGTGAAGCTGGCGCCCATCGCACTCGACGAGGACACCACCCGCGCACGCATCGGGCCCGGCACGCCGGATGCACCTAGGCTGCACGACGCGGCATTGCCCGACCTTCCTGCGCTGACGCGACGCGACCTGCGCATCCAGCCCGGCGACGCGGTGCCGCTGCTGCGCGACGACACCGGCACCTGGATGGGTGCATGGCGTGTACAAGGGCGCGGACGGATTGCGCTGTGGACGCTGACCGACAGCTACCGTCTGGTGCTGGCCGGTCGCGACGACCTGCACGGCGAAATGTGGAGCACCGCGCTTGCGACGATCGGTCGCGCGCAGGCTCGAAACAACCTTGTGATCGAAGGCGCGCCGCGCCAGCACGAACGCATCGCACTGTGCGCCGTCGGCGCTGCTGCAAACGTGAGGACGCCGGCTGGCGACATCGTCGCGCTGCTGCGCGACCCGGCTACCGGCCAGCGAAACTGCGCGGCGTTCTGGCCGCGCCATGCCGGCTGGCACCAGCTGCGATCCGGCGAGCAGTCGCTGTCGTTCTTCGTACGCGCACCGGCGGCCGCGCGGGGCCTGCGTGCAGGTGACACGCGCGATGCCACCTCGCGCCTGGCTGCGGGTTCCGTCGCCAATGCTGCCGCAGCGGGCTCGGTCCCGGGTCACCCCGGCGAGCGCTGGCCGTGGTGGCTGGCGTGGCTGCTGGCGAGCGCCGCCACGTGGTGGCTGGAGCGCTCGCGCTTCGGGCAACGCTGATCAAGCCCTGTTCTGTCATCCCGAGCGAAGCGAGGGATCTGCTTTCCGCGGCGAAACAGCGGGTCCCTCGCTGCGCTCGGGACGACATTCCCTACTTCGACTTGCCGTCATACTGATGGACCGAGATGGCGGCGAGGTCGATGTCCTCCAGACAACGCAGGTTGATCGCGGCGATGGGGTTGCCCTTCGGGTCGGTGCCTTCGCCATAGGGATGGATGCCGCACACCGGGCAGAAGCGGTGCTTGATCGCGTGCTTGTTGAACAGGTAGGTGCTCGCCGCATCCTCGGGCGTCTTCAGCCGCATCTGGTCGCGCGGAACGAACCAGAGCAGCGACCCCTTGCGGCCGCACATGGAACAATTGCAGGACAGGCCGCTGTCGATGGTGCCTTCCACCTCGAACGCGACGCGGCCGCAATGGCAGCTTCCCTCGTACTTCATCCTGGTGTCTCCGAAAGCGTGGACGACGAATTGTCACCGCTGGGGGTTGGAGCCCTTGTTCACGCTGCCAGCGCTGGTACCAGAAGCACGTCGTCAACTGCTGCTAGCACCAGATATGATTGTTGCGTAGTGCGCATGACGTTCGAGTTCAAAGACGGGAACGCCAACGTCCTGGATTATGAGGACTATCACTAATGGCTATGCACAATCCTCCCCATCCTGGTGAGTTCATCACCGACATCTACCTTGAGCCCAACGGCATTAGCGGTCGTGAGCTGGCTGAAAAGCTCGATGTGGCGGCATCCACCCTCAGCCGTGTCCTCAAGGGAGCGAGCCGCATCACGCCGGAGATGGCGCTGCGCCTGTCCAAGGCGATTGGCCGCTCTCCCGAGAGCTGGCTTGCCATGCAAGACGCTTATGATCTTTGGGTCGCACGCCGGCACGTCAACTTGCAGCGGGTTGGCAAACTCAAGCTGGCCGCGGCCTGACAGCTGATGGCGATTACCTGTTGGGGCGGTGCCCGTAACTGAGCACCCGGGTGATCTGCCACTTGCCGTCGTTGTTGTTCCACACGATCAGGAAGTCAGCCAGGCCCTCGCACTTGCCTGTGTCGAACTGGCAGAAGCGATGCGAGCCCTGCTCGATGGCGCCGAAATCCTTGATCGGATAGACCTTGAGCGTGCCCGGCACCAGCTCGCGACGGAAATGCCCGCAAACGTACTTCTCCGTGTTGGCGAGCATCTCCTGCCGCGACCAGGTGACGCCGCCGGTGTCGTGGTAGAACTCGACATCGGGGGTGAAGTAACCGGCGTGCTTGAGCAGTTGCCCGGGCTCGCTGCAGGTGTTGAACGCAGAAAACACCGCGGTATCCAGTGCCGAGATGCTGGCGAACAACGGATCTGCGGCTGCGCTGTCTGGCCCGGAAGCGAACGACGCCCCCGCAGCGGCAATAGCAACCAGGGCGGCGATCAGCGGAATCGGCTTCTTCATGCGGGTCTCTGCGGAGGTGGGGGGTGGTGGATGGCAGTGACGCCATCGCCAAGGTACTCCGGTGACGTCGCAACCGAGAACCTGACGACAGCCTCGGCGCAGAGGCCCGGTGCGGCCTGGAGCAGCAGATGCGGTCCGGCAATGTCGACCACCGAAGCCTGGGGAATCGTCGCAACGATACCGTCGGCGGCGGCCCCGGAAATCAGACGATCTCCGGTAGCGCGCAGATACAGGACCGGAACCTTGATCGTCTCCAGGCAGCCTGAGCAGTCGACCCGCAGAGCCGCCTCAGCCCTGGCCCTCAGCACGCGGGGCGACACTGACGCCAAGGCAACCCGCAGCGAGGACCGCAGGTCGGGCGTGGCCCAATCTCCCAACAGCAACCATGACAGAACAGACTCCGGGATGCGCCGGACCGGTGCGAGCGCGGACAAGTGCGCGAGTGGCGCCGGCCAAGGGACCGGCCGACGCGAGAAGGATGTCGAGAGAACCAGACCGATCAACCCGTCCGGTGGGTTGGAGGCAATCGACAAGGCAATGGGACCAGAGAACGATTCTCCCAGCAGGACGAACGGGGCGTCGATCGGCAACTCGCGTCGAGCGAAAGCTTCAAGCTCCCGATAACCAAGAGGTTGGTCGCACGGATAGTGGATCACCCGTACCGACGAGAAGTGAGGGCGAGTTGCATCGGCGAAATCCGATAGCAGCGTTGCAGTGCCATCCAGGCCGGGAAGTACGACCAGGCAGGTGTTCATGCGGGAGCGGCCGCCGAGTTGGCCCCGGCGATTGCAGGCGGCACCGTTTCATCGACCGTATCGCTCACCATCCCCCAACGTGCGAACTCGCCCTGGAACTCCGCGAGCGACAACAGCCCGGTAGCGGTGAAAGCGCCGGCCGGCATGGCGGCGCCGGCGGCCAGCTTGCGGGCCAGCACGATCGCGGGCATGCACGGAATCTCTGGGCCATGATCGTTGTGGGCGGCGATGTGCCAGGCCCGGCGGGCAGGGCGGCCGCGCTCATCGAGGCCTTCGACGCGGACGACCATCCCGCCCAAGGCCGTGCCCAGGGCGTCGAAAGCAACAGCGGCGCGATTCAACAGGCCGGCCCATCGCTCGGGCCGCCGCAGCAGGCCACGGGCACGCAGCGCCGCCAGCACCGCAAATGCCCGCTGCGTGATCCCGACTTCGAGCGCGGCCCGGAACATAACGCGGTCGCGCACGGCGTAGTGCGAGGGAAAGAGTTCGAGGTCGGGGATGTCGCACAGGGCGCCGATGCGCGGGCGCATGCGCAGGAAGTCCACACGCTCCGGACTGGCCCAGCCCGGCGCCTGGACCCACTCCCCGCCACGCCAGATCCGGATCGGCTCGCCGCAGTAGCTGAGCACCGCCGCGAGCGTCGCCTTGCCGCGCGGTGCGGTCTGCGCAGGCGCGATGCAGATGTCGATCGAATCGATTGCAGCCCATCCCGCGCACAGATGCTCGACTACCGCCGACGACAGCGCCGGAACGGTACTCGCGCCCGTGATGCCGATGCGCCCGGCCGCCTGGAACTGCGCATGCAGTGCCGCGGGAAAGTCGCAGACAAATCGTCGGCCATCGGCCAGGTCGATGTAGTGCGCGCCGGCTTCTGCGGCCGCGTGCGCGGCCGCGTACGACTGCTGCTGGAACGGCCCGGCCGCGTGCACGACCAGCCCGACATCCATCTGCCCGAGGGTTCGCGCGAAGTTCGGTGAGGTGAAGTCGACGGCCACCGCGCTGGCGGTGCCATCAAGCGTGTCGACGAGTTGCTGCGCCTGGGCGCGGTTGCGACCGGCTACCAGCAGCTCGATGGCCGGGTCGCCGGCGAGGGCACGGCAGATGCGCGCACCGAAGTTTCCATAGCCACCCAGAACCAGTGTTCTCATCGAGCCCCGCCCCAGCGCCTGAACCAGTGGCGACAGTCTACCCGCCGCGATCCGCTCCAGCCTGGCGCGCGCGGATCGCCGGAGCGCTCGGCCGAACGGGCTATGTCCTCCTGCCAATGGTGGCGCGCCGAAATCCCTCACAGACTCCCTTTCTGCACGGTGTGGCGCAGCACAGGGCGCGCGCGCCGGGGCAACGCGCTCGCCGGCGACACAGTCGAACGTGCATCCGCGTTGTTCCAGCTGTGCTGCTGGATCAACCGCGCATAGGAGCACTCCGTGTCCCCCTCACGACGCCATGGCCTGCTCGCGATCGCTCTGCTCGGCGCCGCACTTTCCGCGCAGTCGCAACCCGTCGCCGACGTACCGCGCAGCGAGCGCGTACCGACGGAGAATGCGCTCGAGCGGATGCAGGACACCGACACTGCATTGAGCCTGACCAGTGAAGGCACGGTCCTGTACAACCAGGACGAACTCAAGCTCGACGGCTACCAGTACTGCAGCCAGGCCGTTGCGCTGGCGGAGAACGGCGAGTTCCGCCGCAGCATCCGCGCGGCCAGCAAGGCGTTGCACGTCGGCCTGGAAACCTCCAACGACGACCTGATCGCCAAGTCCCATCGCGACCTGGCCATTGCCTACAGCTACGCGGGCAGCCTGGACAAGGCCGAGCAGTTTGCGCGCGAAGCACTCAAGCACACCGCAAAGGACCCGACGATGGTGGTCGGCCCGTCGTACAAGGTGATCGGCGACGTGCAGGCGCGCCAGGGCAAGTACAGCGAAGCCATCGCCAGCTACCAGACCGCCCTGGAAGGCAGCTCCGAGCGCTATCGCCCGCTCGTGCAGAGCTCGATGGTCAATGCACTCATCCTTTCCGGCGACCTCGCGCAGGCGCGCACGCAGCTCGCGGCGATTCCGGTGCCGGAGGAAGCGCCATTGCGCGCGCAGCTCGACCGGACGCAGGCGCGCCTGCTGCTGGCGGAGAATCAACCTGCCGAAGCACGCGCGATCTACACCACGCTCGCCCAGGCCAGCACCGGCAGCGATTCCGCCTACCAGCGCTTCTGGGCCTATGACGGCGTTGCCCGCAGCGACCTGCAGCTGGGCGACAAGGCCGCCGCGGCGCAGGCCTTTGGCCAGGCCATCGACAGCCTCGACGACGTCCGCGCCAGGTTCCGCAGCGAGGAGTTCAAGATGGGCCTGTTCTCGGACGTGCAGGACGTCTTCGAGGATGCGATCGACCTGAACTCACAGCTCGGAAACGCCGAGAGTGCCTTCGACTACAGCGAGCGCAGCCGTGCGCGCGCCCTGCTGGATCAGGTTCGCGAGCGCAGCAAAGTGCCGGCCCTGGCGAGTGCGACGGTGGACCTGCCGCAGCTGCAGAAGCAGCTGCGCAGCGACGAGCGCGTGGTCGAGTTCCACTCGCTGCCCGACAGGCTGCTGGCCTGGGTGGTCGCACCGGACGCCATCCGCGAAGTCGCCTATCCGCTGAAGCGGCATGAACTCGACGCGCTGGTGGAAGCGTTCCGCGATGCCGTCATCAATGGCCGGCGCAGCGCGGTCGACGGTGCCGCGCAGCTGGGTGCATTGCTGATCGACCCGCTGCAGCTGCAGGACGGGCAGCGCCTGGTCATCGTGCCGCACGGACCGTTGCACTACCTGCCGTTCCAGGCCCTGCGCAGCAATGGCCGCTATCTGATCGAGCGCCACGCCCTGGCCGTGGTGCCGTCGATGAGCATTGCCTCGCAGCTGGCCAGCAGCGGAGCGAAGGTCGCGCCCAACCTGGTTGCGTTCGGCAATCCCGAGATCGGACCGGAGTACGCGCTGCCCGGTGCCGAGGCCGAGGTGAAGGCGCTGGCCGGGATGTTCCCGCAGTCGCGCGTGTACATGAACACCGAGGCCAGCAAGACGCAGTTCGTGCAGGTCGCATCACAGGCCAAGCTGCTGCACGTCGCCGCGCACGCCCAGGCCGACCGCGTGGATCCGCTGTACTCGAAGATCCTGCTCGCCAACGAGAACGGCCGGCAGAACTTCCTCGAAGCCCACGAGGTGATGAACCTCAAGCTCGACAACCTGGCGCTGATCACGCTGTCGGCGTGCGAGTCCGGGCTCGGCCAGGTCGGCAACGGCGACGAGATCCAGGGGTTCCCGCGTGCGTTCCTGTCGGCCGGTTCGTCGGTGATGATCATCTCGCTGTGGCCGGTCGCCGACGACGTCACCGCGACCCTGATGACCACGCTCTATGGCGAACTGGCCAAGGGCACCGACGTGATGCGCGCCATGCAGGTCGCGCAGCTGGCGGTACTGGAGAAGCAGGGCACTTCGCATCCCTTCTTCTGGGCACCGTTCAACGTCACAGGCAACTGGCGCCTGACGGTGGGAGGCTGAGATGCGCGCGCTCCGTCTTCCGCTGCGCCGGTCGCTGCTCGCGTTGGCGCTGGTGTCGTCGTCGCTGGCGGCGCAGACCCCGCCGCAACAACTGCCGAACCCGCCGCCGCTGTCGGCCGACGCCAAGGCCGATGACGCATTGCCGGCCCCGCCACCGCCGCAACAGACGCCGGTGGCGCCGGTGGCCGAGGAGCAGCAGTTCGTGCTGCAGCGGGTGCTGTTCAAGGGCGCCGCGCATGTCGGGCAATCCGAACTGGATGCGCTGGCCGCCGACAAGATCGGACAGTCGGTCGGCCTGGGCGACCTCCAGCAGATCGCGCAGCGTGTCACCGCCCTGTACCAGCAGCGCGGCTACTACCTCGCACAGGCCGTGGTGCCGGTGCAGGAAATCGTCAATGGCACGGTGGAGATCAGCGTCATCGAAGGCCTGCTTGGCACGGTCACGATCGATGTCGACCCCAAGGCACCCATCACCGAGGAACGCGTGCGCGCGGTGCTGGCGGACCTCAAGCCCGGCGAGCCGCTGCACCTGCGCAACTACGAGCGCGCGATGCTGCTGCTGTCGGACCTGCCGGGCCTGCGCGTGCAATCGGCCATCGAAGAAGGGACCGCTGCCGGTACCACCGACCTGGTCGTGCAGGTGGCGCCCGGCGATCGCTTCACCGGCAGCGTCGAACTCGACGACTACGGCACCAAGGAAGTCGGTCGCGAGCGCCTTGGCGGCACCGTGCGCTGGGCCAGTCCGGCCGGCATCGGCGACAACCTCGACCTGCGCGCGCTGGTGTCGAGTGAGGGCATGTGGTTCGGGCGCCTCTCCTACGAAGCGCCGCTGGGTGCGCGCGGGTTGCGCCTGGGGGCAGGCGCATCGCGCGTGTCATACGAACTGGCCGGTGCGTTCGAGCCACTCGACGCGGTCGGCACCGCCGATATCTACGACCTGGGTCTGATCTATCCGTTGATCCGACAGCGCGGCCACAACCTGTTCCTGCGCGCGTACGGCGACCGCAAGGATCTGACCGACGAGTTCCGCGCGGTCGACTTCAAGGCCGACAAGCGGGTGAACGGGTTTGGCCTGGGTTGGGCCTGGGAGCGTCGCGACCGTTTCGGTGGCGGCGGCTACTGGAGTTCCAGCGGCGCCCTGTACCTGGGTCACCTGAAACTGCTCGACGAAGCCTCGCGCACGGTTGACCAGAGCATCTTCGGCCGCCACACCGCCGGCAGCTTCACCAAGCTGACAATCCAGGTCTCGCGCCTGCAGGCGTTGATGGAGCGGTTGAGCCTGTTCGTCGGCGTCGGTGGCCAGTTCGCCGACGGCAATCTCGATGCCTCCGAGAAGCTCGCGCTGGGCGGCTACCGCGCGGTGCGCGCGTATCCGTCAGGCGAGGTGCTGGTCGATGAAGGCGCCATCGCCAACGTCGAGTTGCGCTTCGCGTGGACCGAGCAGTTCACCGCGTTCATGTTCTACGACATCGGCACCGGCGACCTGGTCCGCGACCCGGGACCGTTCGATATGGATACAGACCGGACGCTGAAAGGGCCTGGCCTCGGCCTCAACTACACCAGGCCCGGGAGCTTCTCGGCGAACCTCACCGTGGCGTGGCAGCAAAGCGGTGACGCGGTGACCGACGGCGGGGGGAATGACCCTCACGTGTACTTCAACCTGCAAAAGAGCTTCTGATCGAGGAGGCTGTCATGGCCCGTCATCGTGCGTCCCATCATCCGCTGGCGCTCGCGCTGGCGACGGCACTGGCGGCGCCGCTGGCGCAGGGGCAGGCGCTTCCTACCGGCGAAGTGTTACCTGGCGGCGGTGCAACGGTCACCCGTTCGGGCACAGCAATGACGATCGACCAGAGTGATCCGGGAGTGGTCATCAACTGGGCGAGCTTCTCGATTGCCGCGGGGAACAGCGTGACGTTCAACCAGCCAGCGACGACCAGCGTAGCTCTCAATCGGGTCATTGGCTCGGCCGCTGCCGGCCTGCCACCCTCGCAGATCAATGGCAGCCTCTTCGCCAATGGCCGCGTGTTCCTGGTGAACCCAAGCAGCATCGTGTTCGGCGCTGGATCCCAGGTGAGCGTGGGCGGGCTGGTGGCTTCCACGCTCGGCATCACCGACGCCGACTTCCTGGCCGGCGTCGGTAGCGGTCACTTCGTGTTCAACGTCGATCCGGATGAGGGCGCCGGCTCGATCAGCAACCTTGGATCGCTGCTGGCCACGGGCCAGGGAACGATCGCCTTGCTGGCAGGGGAGACATTCAACGCAGGCCAGATCCAGGCCGAAAACGGCACGATTGCCATGGCATCGTCGCAGCAGGTGACGCTGGACTTCTTCGGCGACGGGCTGACCCAGCTCACCATCACGCTCGGGACCGACGACGGCAGCATCGACAACGCCGGATTGATCCAGGCCAACGGTGGCCGGGTCGAGATGCGCACGAACTCCGACGATGGACTGCCAGGGCAGTTCGGCTTCATACGCAACACCGGCATCATTCGTGCGAACACGTTGAACAGCCGCAACGGTCGCATCACACTGGATGCGGGTGCCGGGCAAGTCCTGATCGGCGACAACAGCGACGGCACCATTGGCGGAGTCGTGGAGGCGACCGGACTGGCCGCCGGCGAGACCGGTGGCACGATCGACATCCACGGCGACACGGTGTTCATCGTCGGCGAAGAGCCGGACAATGTCAGCCGCATCGACGCCTCCGGGCATTCCGGTGGCGGCGCGATCTCCATCGACAGCACGTTCCTGACCCTGGTCGAATCGTCGAGCGCGACCGATACCCTTCCGGGGGTGGAGATCCGCAGTGATGCGACGACGAGCGGCGCGGCCGGCCTGGTGGCTTTCAGCAACGACGGTGTCGCACGCGACGGCGTCGCCGGCGCGATCATCCTTTCGGGCACGGCGCTGCTGTCGGCCTCCGGCGCCGGCACGGCCACTGGCGGCGCGGTGCGCGTCACCAGCACCGCCGGGCGGATTGCGCTGTCGGACAACATCAACGAGTCGTTTGCCGGCACGGTCGATGCCTTCGCCAGCGGTGCCGCAGGCGGCGGCAGCATCGAAATGGCCGCCGCAACCGACCTGTTCACTGCCCCTGGCACCCAGTTGATCGCCGACGCCATCGGCGCTGGCAGCGGTGGCCTCATCCGCACTGCGGCAGGAGGTTTCCTCGACGTACGCGGCATCGATGTACACGGCGGAAGCCCGGTCGGCGGTGGCGTCTGGGAGATCGAGTCGGGTGCGAGCCTGGCGATCGTGGCGGGCAACGCCGCGTTTGGTAGTACCGGCGGCTACAGCCTCGTTTCGGACACCAGCATCGCCGGGGCGTTGAGCACTGCGACCAACGTCGCCATCACGGTGCCGGCGCCGGCAACGGGAACGGCACAGGTCAATATCGCGCCGCAGGTGGCGATTGCCAGCGCCGCTTCGCTGCCGACCTCGCTGTCGATCACTGCGGCCGGCGGCCAGGTGATCGCGGGCGTGGAAGAGACGCTGGATGATTCAGGGGCACCCGTCACCACGATAGGGCCCTGGTCGATCATCAGCAGCGGTGGGCCGCTGGACGTGAACATCGACGCGTTGTCGAGCGTGGGCCTGTACCAGGGCACGGTGCAGACCGCCGGTGGCGCGATCGGGCTGCTCAGCCGCAACAGTTCCACCTTCGGCGTGGAAGTCGAGGACACCGCGCTGACAAGCGGCAGCGGCGACATCGTCGTGACCGGGCATGGCGTGACCGCAACCGGCGTATCGATCGGCGGCGGATCGACGCTCACCAGTGGTGGCGGCGACATCCGCATGAACGGCTATTCCGATGGCGCAAGCGCCGGTGTGGTCGTGGCAGGTGCCGGCGATGCCGGTGCCGGCAACATCGTGCTGCGGGCAGGCAATGACGGCAGCAGCGATGCGCTGGTGCTGGACGGCACCTTGCACAGCGAAAGTGTGGTGAACCTGCGGCCTGGCCAGATCGACGCGGTGGGCAACGCCTTCGATCGCGTCGGCGACGCCATCACGGTCGGCGGCGCCACCGGCTTCGCATTGTCTGCTGCCGAGGTGGCGAATATCGATGCAGCAGACCTGGTGCTCGGCCACGCCGGGCATGCCGGCGCAATCACCGTGACGCAGGCACTGCAACTGGCGGGGAACCTGACCCTGCACAACGCTGGCGGGTCCGGTGGCATCGCACTGAACGCCCCCGTGGACGTCGGCGCCGGCACGTTGGCGCTGGTCAGCGCCGGCAACATCGGCCAGACCTCCGCCGGCGCGATCAACGCCGCCAGCTTGCTGGCGCAATCGACCGGCGGCAGCGTGGCGCTGAGTACGGCCGCCAACAACGTGGCCGGTACCACCCTCGCCGGCGGAGCGGTCGGCGACTTCAGCTATACCGATGTGGATGCATTGACGATCGGCAACGTAAGCGCCCGTGGATTCGATGCCGCCGGCAATGCGGCGCAGGGCCTCGCCAGCAGCGGCATCAGCGCCGGCACGGTGTTTGTCCGCAATCTTGCCGGCAACCTCACCCTCAATGCCGACGTAAGTGCGGGAACCGATCTCGACCTGGTAACCGCCGGCACGCTGCAGAACCTCGCCAGTGCCGCGCTGTCGGCGGGCAACCGCTGGCGGGTCTGGGCCGATACCTGGATCGGCGAAACCCGCGGTGGGTTGGCCGGTTCCGGTGCGCTGCCGAACCTGTACAACTGCACCTTCGCCGGTGCTTGCGGCGTCTCCGTGCCGACGACGGACAACCACTTCATCTATCGCCAGCAGCCCGTCGCCACCGTCACGGTCGACAGCGCCACGCGCGAGTACGGCCTGGCCAACCCGACCTTCGCTTTCACGGTCGCTGGCCTGGTCAACGGCGATACCCAGCCGAACGCGGTCAACGGCAGCGTCGGCACCAGCGCGACGCAGCTGAGCAACGTCGGCGACTACCCTATCGACGGCCTGTTCCTGTCGCCGGCGGGATATTCGATCAGCCTGGTGCCTGGATCGCTGCTGATCACGCCGGCCACGCTGACCTACATCGCCAATCCATTCACACGCTTCCTCGGCCAGGCCAACGGTCCGCTCAGCGGCGCGGTGGCCGGCTTCCGCAATGCCGACACGCTGGCGACCGCCACCACCGGCGAGCTGGTGTTCCGGTCGGACGCCAACGAGTCTTCACCGGTCGGCCGCTATGCCATCGAAGGCACCGGTCTGAGCGCCATCAACTACGTGTTCGTGCAGGATCCGCGCAATGCCACCGCCCTGCTGGTGAATGCATTTGCCGGGACGCTGTTCGCGCCGGACCTGGTGCGCGAACCGCCGGACAACTACGTCTACGACCGCAACATCGGCCAGGCGCAGGTGTGTTCGGCGGTCGACGTGATGGCGGGGACACAGGACAAGATGGGCGACAACCTCGCGCGGGAGTGGTCACGCGTGCGCTCGCGGCCGAACCTGACCAGCTGCGTGCAGAGCAACAAGCGGTACGGCTGTTCGGATTTCTGAGTCCGCAGGTATGGCCGAGCTGACGATCGCCCTGGGATGGGCTGGTCGCGAGCAAGCTCGCTCCTACAGGGAGGCCTGACGTCGCGACTGGCTGTCGGCGGGCAGGTTGCTCCTGACCGCGTGCTGCGGGCGCCTGGGCGCGACGGCGACGGCACGGGGAAGGTCGATCGAGAACACGCTGCCGCGACCCAGTTCGGAACGCACTTCGATGTGGCTGCCCAGCAGCGAGGCCAGGCGCGCGCAGATCGGCAGGCCAAGGCCAAGGCGACGCTCGCGCCGGTCGTCACCGAGCTGGAAGAACTCGTCGAAGATCCGCTCCTGGTGAATGCGCGCGATGCCGCCACCGTTGTCGCGCACCTGCAGCCGGACCTGGTCGCCGCAACGGCGGGCGGCCACCATCACCCGGCCGCCGGGGGCGTGTTCAATGGCGTTGCTTACCAGATGGTGCAGGACGCGCCCGAGCAGGACCGGGTCGGCGTCCAGCACCAATCCGGCATCCAGCCAGCCAAGTTCGACCCGATGCATGCGCGCGCGATCCTGCAGCGCGGGCGCCTGGAGCGCGAAGAAGTCGCGAAGTTCCAGCGTCCGCGGCCGGACCTCGATGACGCGGGCGTCCAGGCGGGCGATCTCCAGCAGTTCCTCGAGCAGCCCGCCCATGCCGTCGGTGACGCCCTGCAGCCGCTCGATCGAAACCCGCTGCGCGGGCGTCGCATCGCGCTGCAATGCGCCGATGAACAGTCCCATGGCGTACAGCGGCTGGCGAAGGCGATCGCCGACCGCGGCCAGGAACTGCGCCTTGCCGTGGTGGGCGGCCTGGGCCTCGGACCAGCGTTGCAACGCTTCGGCGACGCTGCTGCGCACGCGGCGGTCGGCGTCCTTTCGTTCGCGGGCAACCGACTGGTCCAGTGCCTCGATGCCCGCGCGGATCTGCCGCAACTCGTGCGTGTGGTGGGTGTCCGCGCCGTGGTTGGCCTTGTCGGCCAGTTCGCGCGCGGGTTCGACGACACGGCGTGTCAACCAGCGCAGCGAGCATCCGGCGGCGGTCAGCGCGATCAGGATCGCGGCCAGGCCCAGTCGCCAGTCTCCACTCACGACGCCCAGCGCCACGGCGAGCAGAAGGGACACCAGCGTGCACGGAAGCACGCCCCAGCGCAGCAGGTCGCGTCGCAGACCGGGCGTCATCGTCGCGTCCTCCCGCCATGAGCGGGCGTGCCGGGAGGCGACGCCAGGGTGCGCAGCGTGGACATGGGGGTCCCCGCGAATCGTGCTGAATGCAGTGTCATCTGTACGCCCTTCCGGACGCCGCGGCGATACGCTGTCCGCGCTAGTGTCCCGGCGCGCGCGTGCCGGTCTGGGCCGCCGTTCGCCATAGGTCGGCTATGGCGAATGGCGTATCGCCAGCGCCGGCATCCGGGACCAGACTTCCGCAATGAGACCGTCCCGGTCCGTGCCTGTGCGCGGACCTTCACCAGCCTTCGCCCGCCTGGCGTGCGGGCCGTGGAGATCACCATGAAGCGGGCATTGGCATTGCATGGCATCGTGGTCCTGGGTGCCTGTCTGATCGCCGCCAGCACGTTCGTCGGCGGCGCGCTCGCGCAGACCAATTTCGGTTCGACGCAGCCGTCGGTCGACGAGATCGTCAAGGGCCTCAAGGCCGAGCCGGACGACGTCACCGAAGGCGTGCGCACGCGCGCACTGCGGCCGGGCGCGAGCGCGGCGACCAGCGCGGCGGCGCCGGCCAAGGCCTCGATCTCGCTGCAGGTGCAGTTCGCCTTCAACTCCTCGCGGATCGAGGGAGGCTCGCTGCAGACCATGGAGAACCTGGCCGCGGCACTGGGCTCGAACGAGCTCAAGGACCGTACCTTCACCATCGTCGGCCACACCGACAGCGTCGGCTCGGCCGCCTACAACCAGCGCCTGTCGCAGACGCGCGCGAACTCGGTGAAGGATTTCCTGGTGCAGCGTGGGGTTGCCGGCTCGCGCCTGCAGACCGTAGGCAAGGGCTACTCGGAGCTGCTCAACCGCAACGATCCGACCGCGGCCGAGAACCGCCGCGTCGAGATCGTCGCCACCAGCAAGTAGCGCGGGCTGCGGCCGTGGCCATCCATGTCGTCAACGGTGCGACGCTGATGTGCTCGTTCGGCGTTGCGCCATCCACGCTGGTGGTCACGCCGGAGAACCGCACGCTCTCGAGCAGCCAGCCGGCGGCGACGATCATGGATCACGTGCCGATGAAGAACATCATGCCGTTCGGCATGTGCATGTCGCTCGCCAACCCGATGGTGGCGGCTGCGACGTCGGCGGCGATGGGCGTGCTGACGCCGCAGCCGTGCATTCCCGCCACGACGACGCCGTGGGTTCCCGGTGTGCCCAACGTGCTTGAGAACAATATCCCGACGCTCGACAACAACTGCAAATGCATGTGCATGTGGGCAGGTGTGGTGAGCGTGGTGTTTCCGGGGCAGGTGACGGAGATGATTCCGTAAGCGTCCTGTTCGCGAAGTACACCTGGGGAGCAACGTCCATGGGTTCCCGCCTTCGCGGGAATGACGGCGTTCAGAGCGACGACGCTGGGTCCCCGCTTTCGCGGGGATGACGGTTTTCTTTAGCCCCTCTCCCGCTTGCGGGAGAGGGGTTGGGGTGAGGGCCGCCGAAGACCATGTAACGAAATGCCGAAGCGTCGTCCACAGGAGCAGGTTGCCCTCAGCCGAAACCACCGAGGGAATCGGCCGCATTCCCCAATGACCCGGCAGCATCCGAAATCGCTTCGGCCGCGCCGGCAACCGCTTCCGACGCCGCCGCAGCGCCCTGGGTTGCCGCCTGCGTGGCCGCATCGATCCCTTCGTTGACCGTCTCGCCCACGGTGCCGACAACCCCCTGCACGCCTTCGGCAGTCTGATTGGCCAGTTCCGTCGCCGCCTGCTGTGCCTGCGAGGCCGCGTCATTCAGCGCCTGCTGCGCCTGCTGCGCGGCGGCGCTGGCTTGCTGCATGCCTTGCTGCGCAGCCTGATTCGCCGCCTGCTGCGCCTGCGCGGCGGCCTGTTGCGCCTGTTCCATCGCCTCGTGGGCGGCGTCGCCTGCCTGCTGCTGCGCCTGGTCCAGCGCCGCGCCGCCCTGGTCCATCGCGCCCTGTGCGGCCTGTCGCGCCTGCTGCTGCATCTGGTTGGCCGCCTCGCGCGCCTGGTTCATCGCCTGCTGCGCGGTGCCCACCGAATCGCGGGCCTGTTGCATCGCACCCTGCGCGGCGGCCAGCCCCTGTTGCGCGGCATCGCTCGCCGTCTGTCGCGCCTGGCCGATGGCGTCGATCGCGTCGTTCATCGATGCCATGGCCTGGTCGGCGAGGGCATCGCCGGTGTCGAGCGCGGCGTTGGCCTGTTCGATCAGCGGCCCGGCGACGTTGTCGACGGCATTGAGCGCATTGCCCAGCGCGTTGTTGGCCTGCGCCGCCTGGCTGGCCAACAGGTTGCGCAGCGCATTGACATAGGGGCAGTCCGACGCCGGCAGGTCGAGCGGAATATCCGGGAATTCGCGTGGCAATGCGTCGAGTGCCGGACCGAGTGCCCCGAGTACGTCGCCGAGCGGTCCGCGTACCTGCGCAAGTGCATCCTGCAGCGCCTGCGTCGACGTGCCGCTGACGGCGTCGAGTGCCGACCCGATCGCACTGTTGGCACCGCTGAGCGCGTTCTGTGCTCCCGGACCGACCAGGGTCGCGGCGTTGTCGACCATCGCGCCGGCCCGGTCCAGCGCCTGCTGCGCGGCCTGTGCCGCCTGCGACTGCGCGTCGTCGAGGTACTTGCCGGCCAGGTCGAGTGCGACTTGTGCCATCGACTGCAGTTGCTGCTGCGCCTGGTTGACCGCGCCCTGCGCCTGGCCGAGGGCCTGCTCCGCTGCGGCGCCTCCTTGCTGGCGCGCGCTGTCCAACGCCTGGTTGGCCTGGGTCAGCGCACCCTGGGACGTGGCTTGCGCGGCGTTGCGCGCATCGTTCATCGCCTGGTTGGCCTGCGCGATCGCGCCCTGCGCGGCAGCGCCTGCCTGCTGCGCGGCCGCCGCGGTTGCCTGCTGCGCCTGCTGCAGCGCGCCGTTGGCGGCGGTGCCGGCGGCCTGTGTCGCTGTGTCGACCGCGTTGTGCGCTTCGTTGATCGCACCCTGCGCGGCCTGCTGCGCCTGCTGCACGGCCTGGTTGGCGGCCTGCGTCGCCTGCTGCGTTGCCTGCTGCGCGGCGGCAGTGGCGGCGCCGGTGGGAAGGCCCTGGGTCGGTGCGCCGAACATGCTCATCGTCCTTGCGTGCGTTGCAGCGTGCCCCAGGCCTGGGTGAGCCAGATCTGCAGCAACAGTGCGCGGTCGCGCGGTGGTCGATCCCGGGCCTGCAGGATGTCGCGCACGGCCGGATCGGCTTCGACCTTCTCCTGTCCGAACACGTAACACGCCAGCGCATACGTCGCCACCGATCCCTGCGTGCGCAGGCCGTGGGCGCGACAGCGGTCGATGACGGTGTCGATGACCGAATCCATCTCGGCCGCGGGCGCCTGCGCCGCGGCGGGGAAGTACCGGGCCAGGTAACCTCGCAGCGCATTGCGCATGTGCGCCTGGCCAATGCCTGCCATCTGCTTGCGGTTGAAGCGGAGCATGGTCGCGGCCCTCACATCAGCATCAGGCGCTGGCCGGTGCCATCGCCGTCGCGCGGGAAATACAGTGCGGCGCCCGGGGAGTGACCCTCCACCCAGATCGCCTCGATCGGCCCGAAGAACTCGCGCCGGGCGGCGGGATCGAGTGCCGGGATCACCACACGGAAGGCGCGCGGATCGTAGAAGCGGAAGAACATCGCGCTGCCGTCGGGCCCGACCACGCGCAGGAAGCGGCGCAGGTGCTGGCGCAACGCATACAGGTCGGTGCCGTGCGCCGCGCGCAACACGATGCCCCAATGATCGTTCCAGCCTTCGCGCAGGATGGTCTCGACCAGGCGGTCGCCGGGCCGCAACCGCACCAGGTGCGGTGCCGCCGCTTCGAGCACCGGATCGAGCGCGCCGGAGAACAGGCACGAGTACTCGCAATCGGAGTCGCGCAGGCGCTGCGGCAACTGCTGGATCATCGCCCCGTCGAGCACGGCGAATATCGTGTCGGCCACCGGTTCGCCGTCGCGCGTGAATACGGTACGGCGCAGCACGTCGAACTGGGGGTGTCCGTTCGGCGGGTGTCCGGAGCGCGTTCCCGCGCTCGCCCCTCGGGTTGCCGGCACGTCGCGGTCGCGGTCGACGTCGCGCGGGGAGTGCATCACGGTGGTCATGACATCGACCCCTTGCCCGTGCTGCCGCCGTCGCCCTTGGCCGAAGAGCCTCCCTGCGAGGCCGAATCGGCCTTGGTGGTGGCGCCGCCGTGCGACGCACTGCCTCCCTGCAGCGCCGCCAGCGCGGCACGTGCCGCTTCGCAGATGGCGCAGAACGGTTGCGCCTGCGCGGCGGCGTTGCGCAATGCCTGCGCCTGCGCCTGCTGCGCCGGGTCGCTGACGTTGCCGGCCTGGGAGGTGATGGCCTGGCCGGCGCGATTGGGCTTGTCGGGCTTGTCCGCCTTCTCGGCCGTGTCGCCGCTGCCGCCGCTGTTGATCCTCACCAGGGGGCCGTCGATGGTCACGCCGGCCGGTCCCAGCGTGATCGAACTCGGCCCGGCCTTGAGGCTGATCCTGACGCCGCCTTCGAGCACGAGGGTCACACCGCTCTTGAGGTGCATCGCCGTGCCCGCCTCGATCCGCACCAGCGTCCCCGCCGATGCGTTGAGCGCGGTGCCGGCGGCGAAGGTGGCGCTCTGGCCGATGTCGAGGTGGGTCTCCCTGGCGATCTCGACCACGTTGCGCTCGTCGACGATCAGGTGCTGCTCCTTGGCGATGTGTTCGGTGCGGCTGCCGCCCACGGTGAGCGACTGGTTGGCGCCCACTGAAGTCGTCGAGTCGTTGCCGACGCGCAGTTGCAGGTCCTTCTGCGCATGCAGGAACACTTCCTCGCTGCCGGCCTTGTCCTCGAAGCGGATCTCGTTGGAGCCACCGCCGCCCTTGGACGAGTTGCTCTTGTACAGGACGCTCTTGGTCGCTTCCGCGGGAAGCGTATAGGGAGGCATGTTCAGCGCGTTGTACAGGCTGCCGATGATGATCGGCCGGTCCGGGTCGCCGAACTCGAACGCGACCAGGACCTCCTCGCCGACACGGGGCAGGATCAGCGTTCCCCAGCGCGATCCGGCGTGCGGATGTGCCACGCGTACCCAATAGGAACTCTTGTCGTCGTGGCCGCCGAGCCGGTCCCACGGGAACTGCACCTTCACCCGACCGTATTCGTCGGTATGGATCTCCTCGCCGGACGGCCCGGTGACAATGGCGATCTGCACGCCGGCCACGGTCGGTTTGTGCGTGCGCTGCGGCTCGCGGTAAGGGACGTTCAGCGGGATGCAGGAAAAGCTGTTCTGGTAACTGCCAGGCGTGTCGCCAAGGTTGTTGCGGCCGTGGTGCGAGACGGAGGTGATCACGTACTCGCCGTTGAGCGCCTCCTGCGGGTTCTGCTCCAGCGTGAAGCGGTACCCAGCGGTCAGCATGCGCACGTTGCTGTGCCCATCGTGGATCTCGTGCTCGGCCTCCTCGGCTTCCATCATCAGCCGCGCCAGCTGCTCGCCTTCGCCGTGGACACCGTAGCCGCCCGGGTAGATGTAGCGCTCGAAGTTGCTGTTGTCGCCGATCTGCACCAGCGAGTCGACGCTGACGTCGAGCTTGTTGGCCGGCGTCTCGAAGTTGTAGTCGCGAAGTGCGACCTTGCCGCTGCGCATCTGCTGGCGGTGCCCGAACTCCGAGACCGTGTCCTCCTCTTCGGTCATGCGCTCCTGGGCGAAGCGGATGACGTTGTTGTCGAGCTCGGGATGCCCTTCCTTGTTGTCGGTGAAGACCAGCTTCTCGGCCTGTGCCTCGTACTTGACGTAGTAATAGATGCCGGCACGCTCGAGCAGGCGCGAGATGAAGGCGAGGCTGGTCTCGTTGTACTGGGTGCAGTAGGGCAGCTGCGGATAATTGCCGTTGAGCTGCATCTCGTACTCGCGCACCTGGAACTCGCGCAGGATGGTCTCGACGATCTCCGGGATGCTCAGGTTCTGGAAGGCGCGCGTGTCCTCGTGCAGCGACATGAACCACAGCCAGGGAACTACAGTGCAGCGGTAGGACGTGAGGCGGGCGCCTTCCGCGCCGGGGTCGGCAAAGCTGCCGACGCGCTCGAAGCTCGACACCATGCCGGTCCAGTGGCGCTCGTCGTCGGCGGTCTCGATGCGCAGGGTCACGCGCTTTCCGATCAGCCTATCGGCGCCGATGTTGTCCATCTCCGACAGCAGCGTCATCTGGAACCTGAACAGCTGCGACATCGCTTCGCTGCCCTCGAACTCCTGGATCAGCAGCGCGTCCTCGCCGAGCGGCGTGCTCAGCAGGAACATGCGTTGGCTGGTGCTGTAAGGCATGGGGCGTCCGCCACGGAGCTGGCATCCAGGCGGCTATCGTCTCCGCCCGGCGCGCGCGGCGGAACTCGCAATACGGCCTAGACCATGCGGACTAGACCTTCCGTAAGCGCGGCGAACTGCAATGGCAAGCACGGATTCCAACAATGCGCGCACGCGGCGAATCTCGGCGCTCAAGCCGGCCGACACGTCGATCGGCTGATGCGGTACTACCCTCGGGCAAAGGACTTGGCCAAGCGACTTGCCCCAATCATATGCAACAACATTGCTTTTATGTCGGTTTTTACATATAAGCGGGGGGTGGGCGCCCTTGACCGATACCTGGATGAACAACTCTCCCGCGGCCGGGCCTATTTCAGCCGGGAGGAAGGTTTGCAGACGCTCGGCCTGAGCCCTGAGGCCTTTTCGGCAGCCGCGACCCGGCTGAACAAAAAACGTCGGCTCGCAAGCCCTCGGCGGGGCTTTTTCCTGATCCTTCGGCCGGAGGATCAGGCGGCCGGTGCGCCCGATCCAGTCCGCTGGATCGACCCGCTGATGAAATACCTGGGGGTCGACTATCGAATCTCGCTGTTGCGAGCAGCAGCCTTTCACGGTTCCTCGCATCAGGCAGCGATGGTCTTTCAAGTTATCGCTCCCCAACAGCTCCGGGATTTCGACATCGGCCGCCACCGTCTCCAGTTCGTCTATCAGGCCCCGGCCGCGTTCACTCCAATCAACCAAACAGACTGGCTGGGTCAGATCAAGAGCGAAGCCGGCTTCGCCACGGTGGCCGGCGTGGAACTGACCATGCTCGACGCCGCGCGCTATTTCCACAAGGCCGCAGGCATCAACGGCGTGGCGCAGATCGTGAAAGACCTCGGCGCAAAAGCCGACCCGCGCAAACTGGCCAAGGCTGCGGCGCACTACGAAAACGCCTCGGTGCGTCGTCTCGGGTATCTGCTCGATCAGACCAACCACGCACGTCAGGCCAGCGCGCTGGAACCCTTTGCTCGTCATGCCAAATCGATGAAGCCGCTCGACCCTTCCGTCAAACCGCTCCTGGAATCACTGGCGGCGATCCACGAGAAAGACGCCAAGTGGAAGCTCGTCATCAATGAATCCGTGGAGATCGACTCTTGATCCCCAACGCCTATATCCAAGCCTGGAGCACAACAGCGCCTTGGCCCGATCCACGCCAAGTCGAACAAGACCTCATCATTTGCCGTGCCTTGTGCGACCTGTTCAACACGCCCGCTTTGAAGGGCAAGATTGCGTTTCGCGGCGGTACCGCCATCAATAAACTGCTGTTTGCGCAGCCTCTGCGCTACTCCGAAGACATCGACCTGGTGCAGGCCCAGGCGGAGCCCATAGGCACAACGATTGATACGATTCGCGATACCTTGTCATGGCTGGGAAAGTGCAACCGCGAGCAAGCGGGGCATTCGATGCATCTGGTTTTCAAGTTCACGCCAGAAGCCGACACGCAGGCAACGTTGAAACTCAAAGTCGAAATCAACACGCGCGAACACGACAGCTTTCTTGGCTTCAAGTCGTATCCATTCGCTCTGGAAAACGACTGGTATTCTGGCAGGACTGAAATTGTGTCCTTCGAGCCTGAAGAACTGTTCGGCACCAAGCTACGCGCCTTGCTCCAACGCCGCAAGAATCGTGACTTGTTCGACCTGCACCACGGGCTCGACCAGCTTGCGCTGGACGCGGACAAGCTCATCGCCTGTTTCGATCACTATCTGACGCTAGAAGGAAAACCCATCAGCCGGGCGGTGGCAGAACAGCGCATGCTGGAAAAGCTGACACGCAGCCTCACCGAAGACATTGCACCCCTACTGCCCGCAGGCATTCAGTTCGGCGATGACGATGCGGTACACGCTTTTGAGCGTGTGTGGACGGAGCTAATTGTTTGCATCAAAGGGGATGCTTGGAAGCTGACGGACAAGGCAATCGAGGAACTGCGACAGAAGAAGTATCCGAGGCTGTTGCACGAGTAACCGAAATACTTGTACGCAAATGAAGCCATTGACCGCTGCGAAGTCGGGAGCGCTAGTCGACCTGGTAGGAGAAGCGACCGTCCGCGCCGATACCGGCCTGGATCGCGCTCACCTTCTGCCCTTCGGCCATGCGACCGAGCACGCTGGCTGCGATCTCCGGGAGCAGCGTGCCGGTCAGGATGTTGTCGATGGCCCTGGCGCCGGAATCGACCTCGGTGCAACGCGCAGCCACTGCATCGACCAGCTCGGGGGCGTAGTCGAACCGCGCCCCATGGTTGGCGTGGATGCGCCTGCCGATCTTGTCCAGCTTCAGCCGCACGATGCGCCGGAGTTCCTCGTCGCGCAGCGGGAAGTAGGGGATCACCGTGCAGCGGCCAAGGAAGGCCGGCTTGAAGGTGTGCTGCAGCTGCGGCCGCAGCAGTTCGGACAGCGAATCGGCCGTCGGTGTCGCGCCGTCGCGGCAGGCCTCCATGATCACGTCCGTGCCGGCGTTGGAGGTCAGCAGGATGAGCGTGTTCTTGAAGTCGATCTCGCGCCCCTCGCCGTCCTCCATCTTGCCCTTGTCGAAGACTTGGAAGAACAGCTCCAGCACGTCGGGGTGGGCCTTCTCGATCTCGTCCAGCAGCACCACCGAGTACGGCCTGCGCCGGACCGCCTCGGTCAGCACGCCGCCCTCGCCGTAGCCGACGTAACCCGGCGGCGAGCCTTTCAGGCTCGATACCGTATGCGCTTCCTGGTACTCGCTCATGTTGATCGTGATCATGTTGCGCTCGCCGCCGTAGAGGACGTCGGCAAGTGCGATCGCGGTTTCGGTCTTGCCGACGCCGGAGGTGCCGACCAGCAGGAACACGCCCTTGGGCTTGCCGGGGTCCTCCAGGTTCGCCCGCGAAGTACGCACGCGCTGCGAGATCGCATCCAGTGCATGGGCCTGGCCGATCACGCGCTCCTCCAGCAGCTCGCGCAGGCGCAGCACGGTCTGGATCTCGTCGCTGACCATCTTGCCGACCGGGATGCCGGTCCAGGCGGCGATGATCTGGGCCACGGCATTGCCGTCGACGACGGCGTTGATCATCGGTGTCTGGCCTTGCAGCTCTGCCAGCCGGGCGCGCAAGGAGTTGGCTTCGTCGCGCATCCCCGCGCGTGCGGTGTCGTCGTCGGGCAGGGCCTGCAGGGCATCGAGCTTTGCCGTGAGTTCGGCGACCAGTGCCTGTTCCTGCGACCAGCGCGCCTCCAGCTGTTCCAGTTCGGCGGCGAGCACGGCGTCCTCGCTGTCGATCGCGGCCAGGCGCTCGCCATGGTCGGCACCGGCGGAATTCTCCCGCTGCAGCAGCTCGCGCTCGGTGGCGAGCACCGCGCGGTGCTGGCGCGCGTCCTCGATCGCGGCGGGAATGGAGTTCTGGGAGATCGCGATCTTGGCGCAGGCGGTGTCGAGCACGCTCACCGCCTTGTCCGGGAGCTGGCGACCGGCGATGTAGCGCGACGACAGCTTGACCGCCTCGACCAGGGCCTCGTCGAGGATCCGAACCTTGTGGTGCGCCGCCATCGCCGCGGCCATGCCGCGCAGCATCGCCAGCGCCGATGCATCCTCGGGCTCGTCGATCTTCACCACCTGGAAACGGCGGGTCAGGGCAGGGTCCTTCTCGAAGTACTTCTTGTACTCAGACCAGGTGGTCGCGGCGACCGTGCGCAGCTCGCCGCGCGCGAGCGCCGGCTTGAGCAGGTTGGCGGCGTCGTTCTGCCCGGCGGCACCGCCGGCGCCGATCAGCGTGTGCGCTTCGTCGATGAACATGATGATCGGCCGGGGGCTGGCCTTGACCTCGTCGAGCACCCCCTTCAGGCGCGCCTCGAATTCGCCCTTCACGCTCGCACCGGCCTGCAGCATGCCCAGGTCGAGCGCGAGCAGTTCGACACCCTGCAGGATCGGCGGCACGGTGCCGGCGGCAATGCGCGCCGCCAGGCCTTCGACCACCGCGGTCTTGCCCACGCCGGCCTCGCCGGTGAGGATCGGGCTGTTCTGGCGGCGGCGGGTCAGGATGTCGATCATCTGCCGGATCTCGCCGTCGCGCGCGAGCACAGGATCGAGCTTGCCCTCGCGGGCGCGCAGGGTGAGGTTGCTGCAGAAGCGGTCGAGGTTGGGTGTGGCACTGGGGCGGCCGTCACCGCCGGCCGCGATGTCGTCGCCCTGTGTCACCTCGGCGCCGTCGCCGAGCGATCGCGCTTCGCGCGCCTCGGCCGACGCGGCGACGATGGCGTGGAAGTTCTCGCGCAGGGTCTCGACGTTGACGGCCATCGCCTCCTGCACCGGCTTGGCCAGCCTGCGCTTGAGGTCGTCGTCCTGCACCAGTGCCAGCAGCACATGGCCGCTGCGGATCTTGCCTTCGCCCAGCTCCAGCGAGGCCACCACCCAGGCGCGTTCGAGCAGGAGCGGCAACTGCGGCGACAGTGCAGGGGTGCGCGTGTTGCCGGTCTTCAGGCCGTCGAGGACCTTGCCAAGTTCGCGCTCCAGCCGCTCCGGGGTCAGGTCGAACTGACGCAGGATGCGGCGGATGTCGCTGTTGTCGGCCTCGGTCAGCTTGAGCAGGAAGTGCTCGATCTCGACATCGTGGTGCGAGCGCGACAGGCACAGTCCGGCGGCGGCCTCCAGCGCAGTGCGGCAGGAGGTATTGAGGCGGCCAACGAGGGCGCGGGGGTTCACTGCCATGACTCGGCTCCCATCGCTGAGAAGTGGAATTCGACGTCATCGGCTGCGATCGCATTGCGGCGACCGCCAAGCCAGGTGTTCCAGCCCAGCCGAGCCACGCTTGCGTCGGTGCCCGTTGCGTCCGTGCCCGTTGCAGCGCCCAAGCGCAGCGGCGGCACTTGTTCGGCGCGCAGCACCAGCTTGATCCGCAGGTCGAGCGCAAGGCCGGTCAGCAGGCGCACCAGCTCGACCACGCCGGCCAGCAGTCTGCCGCTGGGCAGCAGCGCCTCGAAGCGCTCGCGGTCGAGCGGCCCGATGCGCAGCTGCAGCGTGCATTGCCGGTCCCAGAAGCGTTCGCCGAGCACGCAACCGGCGCCGAGCTGATGGGCGCGCCGGCCCAGTCGCGTGCGGTCGCGCGCGGGGACCGTCTGCCAGGTGCCAAGGCAAGCCTGCACCGTTGCGGCAGCGCCGACCACTTCGCCGACCACCTGCGACACGGTTCCCATGCCATGCGGGCGCTGCGAGACCAGCCCGCTGTAGTAACCCAGCGCGGCAGCCAACAGACGCGTTTCTGCGTGCCCGCCCTGCGGTGTCGCCCGCGGGTACAGCCGCTCGAACAGCGCCTGCGTGCCCATGCCGACCAGATCGTAGAGGTGGCGGAAGACACCCTGGCCGAGACCGAACTCCAGTGCGATCTCCGGCCGGTGCTTGCGCCATGCATGCCAGAACAACAGGAGCAGGCGATGATTGAACAGTTCGAAGAAATCGCGCGGCCCGGCATCGCGGGCGCGGGCGCGTGCGATCAGCCAGCGTGTGTAGTGCCGCGGCAGCACGCCCATGGGGCCGGTGAGACCGAAGAAGTTGACGGTCATGCGGTGTGCGGCGTCGACGCCGGCCGGATCGCGCTGCAGGTCGTGGATCTCGCCGCTGGGGAAGGCCAACGACTCGCTGACGCTGAAGCGCACGGCCTCGCGACCGCCGGCACGCAGGTCGGCCAGGCCTTCGGCGTGGAACAGCAGGCGCACGGCCTGGAAGAATCCGTAGCGCTGTGGCTCGGCCAGCAGCGCCGCCACCGGCGCACTCGGCCGCAGCGAGCGCGGACCCTGCAGCCCATCCACCGCAGTCGACGGTGTCGTCGCAGGCAGGGGCGGTTCATTGGGGGTGTTCGCGTTCATCGCTACACCAGGTGCTGGGCGCCGGTGCGCGGCGGGAATTGCGCAAGCACCTGCTCGCGCTGCCGGCTGCGCACGCACAGCCGCGTATAGGAGTTGGCGGTGCAGTACATGCCGAAGAACAGGTCGAGCACGCGCGCCAACAGGTACACGCCGGAACCGACGTAGTGGTCCTCGTCGAAGGTCAGTTCCACTTCCGTGCCGCGGACGAAGGCCTGCCGCGGTGCGCGACCGAACCGGCTCGATGACGGATGGCTGCTGACCCCGATGATGCCGGCGATCTGCCGGCGCAGGTGGGCGCTGTCGCTGAAGTTGTAGAGGCTGAGGATCTCCAGCAGCGCCTCACGCCCGCCTTCGACCAGCGACAGGTGGTTGAGCGACAGGTGCGAGATCAGCCGCCACTGGTTTGCCTGCCGCATCGGTGCGCGCTGGGTCGGGCTCGGCTTCTTCAGCAGCCGCGCCTGCGCGATCACACCGCCGCCTTCGACCTGGAGCACGCCGTCGTCGCCGCCGAACGGCAGCGCCGACGGCAGGTCGCGGTTGGTGCAGGTCAGGCTCAGCGAGAGCGTGTCGACACTGGGGAGGTGCGGATTCATGCCGCGGTCGACCAGGGTGATGCTCATTTCGCTGCCGTCGTCGTTTGGCCGTATCGACGGCTTGCGCTGGGCATACCAGAAGCAGCCGTCGTCGTCGGCATCCAGTCCGTGGCGGATCGAGAAGAACGGCAGGAACTCCTTCACCGACAGATCCTGCTGCGTGCGACTGGCCTTGCGTACTGCATCGACGGAGTACACCTCCATGCCCAGCGGACGCCGGATGTCGGGGATCACCGGGTACTCGTGCAGTTCGTGGGTCAGGCGGATCGGTTCGGCCTGCTGGCGGAACAGGTTGACGATCGGCGTGCAGTGCAGGCGGAAGCTGTCCTTGCCGACCGTCTGCTCCAGCCGCGCCGCGCGCTCGGGGCGGCCGAATGCGCGCAGATGGAAGCGAAGGTCGACCGGCCCGGAGAAACGCGAAAAGTCGAGCCCGGTCACGTCGACGAACAGGAACTTCTCCGGAAGCGCGAAGTATTCCTGGATGAGGCGATAGCCGAGGAAGGAACGGGGCTCGTAGTCGAGCAGGCCTTCGGCTTCGTCGAAGCCCACCGCCTTCACGCAATCGCCGCCGAGTTGCAGCGGTGGCAGCATGGATTCGTTGCCGGTACCGCTCACCGTCACCGCCGCGACGCTGTTGAGCAGCAGCTCGTGCATCGCATGCACCAGCGGGCTCTCGCCGTCGAGGTAGAAGCGCAGCCGGCGCACCGGCAGCTGTTTCAGCGGCGCCTGCCCAAGCGGCGCCAAGCGGATGCGCACGGTGGCGACGATATCGGCGCCCTCGACGGCGAAGGACGAACGCTCGATCGGTTCGAAGCGTGCCTCGGTCACCTGCAACGGCCACACCTCGACCGGATAGGTGGTGCGGTAGTGCACGGGCACGCCGTGCACCGGTCGGGTCAGCAGCTCGGTTCCGCGCGCGATCCGTTGCATCGTGCTCAGTTCGGCACCCGCGGCCGGGGCCAGCTGGGCGATCGACATCGACGGCACCGGCCGCAGGAAGTGCGGATACAGCACCGACAACAGCGCTTCGGTGATCTGCGGGAAGTCGTCGTCGAGCTTCTTGTGGATCCGACCGGTGAGGAACGCGAACGACTCGATCAGGCGCTCGACATGCGGATCCTCGCAGACGTCGCCTTCCAGCAGCAGGCGCGAGGCGATCTTCGGGTAGCGCCCGGCGAACTCCCGCGACAGCTTGCGCAGCGCGGTGAGCTCGGTCTCGTAGTACGGCAGGATGTCGTCGAGCATGAACGCCGACCCCGGCATTGGGCGCGCGCGGTGCGTGCAGCGCATCGCATCCAGTCTAGGCAGCCGCCCGGGAAGGGGGCATCAGCTGCAAGGTCTATGGCTTAGGGACGAGCTCCAGACCCCATTCGCTACGCGAATCGCCCCGTAACTTAGGATTCTCTCCCCTTTGCGTGGTGCTTGTCGTCCCGAACGCAGTGGGGGACCTGTTGTTGCTGTTGCGTGTCGGGCTTGCGTCTGCGGACGACGCTTCGGCATTTCGTTACATGGTCTTCGGCGGCCCTCACCCCAACCCCTCTCCCGCAAGCGGGAGAGGGGCTAAAGAAAACCGTCATCCCCGCGAAGGCGGGGACCCAGCGTCGTAGCTCTGAACGCCGTCATTCCCGCGAAGGCGGGAACCCAGTGACTCTGCTCCGGTGGGTGGGGGCTGGCCCTTCAGTCTTCCACGCACAGGTCCGGATCGGGAACCACACAGTCGGGCAGCGTGGCCTGCTTGCCGCGCAGCTTCATGCCGCTGGCCGCGACGGCATTGATCGGCTGCTGGACCGGCAGCAGCAGCCACATCTGCATCGCCTCGTTGGTGGCCAGCGCGAGGCGGCCGGCATCGTCGCCGAAGCCCCAGTAGAAGTCGGCGCGGACGCTGCCGCGGATTGCGCCGCCGGTGTCCTGGGCGAACATCAGCTTCTGCATCGGACCGGTGCCGGCAGGTTCCTTCGAGGAGATGAAGACTGGCGCGCCCAGCGGCGTCGTGCGCGGATCCACCGCCAGCGAGCGCTCGGCACTGAGCGGCACGCCAAGCGCGCCGATCGGGCCCTGCGGTCCGTCGCTGATGCCGCGGAAGAACACATAGCTGGGATCCGGGATGTCGGTGCTGCCGCCGGCGTGCGCGCTGGTGGTTCCGGTCGCGGGCGGCGAAGAGCCGATCGCGGTCGACGCGGCGACGGACGGTGAGGCGTCCACCGGCCGCGGCGGCGGCGCCGGACCGGTGCCCTTGAGCGCGGAGATCATCGCCGCGACATCGTCGCCGCTGGACGCGGCTGGCGTGGAAGGGGCTGGCGTGGAAGTGGCCGGCCTGGGCGTGGTCGCGGGCGGTGCAGCTGCCGCGGGCCGCGATTGCGGCGCGGGAGCGCGACCCTGCAACTGGGCGATGATGCGCGCCACCTCCGCGTTCACCGGAGCGGTGACCTGGGTCGCGCCCTGTGGCCTGTTCGGACGCGCCATCGCTGCGCCGGAGCTGCTGCCGGCGATCAGGCCGCGGGCCTTGATCTCGGTCAGCGCCAGGTCGGGATCGCCGCGATTGACGCGTGGCCGGAACGGATGGCCGTTCTGCTCGGCGTAGGCCACGCGCACCATGCCGCCCTCGCGCAGGCGGATCTTCCCCGAACCCTGCACCTGCATCGAGTACAGCTGATAGGCGTCCTCGACCCAGGCCAGTACCGGCGCATCGATCGCGCGCTGCTCGATCTCCTGGCGCGACCAGTAGGTAAGCAATCGGCGACCCTCGACACGCACGCGGTAGCGCTTGTCGCGAATGCCGGCCGCCGCATCCGACAGCGCCAGCTCGTACTCGCGCGCACCGGCTTCGCCTGGCGCAGCGGGCCGGAGGCGATTGCCTTCCTGGCGCAACCAGGCAGTGCCGGATGCGCCGACCCTCGCGTCGAGCAGGCGTAGGTCGTTGGGTTGCGCATACACCGGGTAACGGAAGCGGGAGTCGCGCTGGCGGCTGCCCTCGAGCAGCGGCTCGAAGTAGCCGGTGAGCTTGCCGGTCACCTGCCGCTCGGGCGACATCACCTGGTACACGTGGAAGCTGCGTTCGAAGAAGCTGCGCAGCGCGGCAGGATCGTGGTCGACGGCTTCGAACTGCGAACACAACGAGGCCCACACCGGCTTGCGCTGCAGTGCGACGCAACTTTGCCGCATGCCTTCGGCCGCTTCGCCGAGGCTGTCGTTGTTCCAGCCTGGAAGATCGTTGAACGATCGCGCCTCGAACACGGCATGGCGTGTAGCGAAGCTCTGGCCGACTTCAGCTGCTTGCGGTTGCGGTTGCGGCTGCGGCGCCGGCGCCATCTCCGGCTGTACCGGAGCGGTCGGCGAGGCCGTCGGCGCCGCCTGCGATTGCTGGCCCAGCTGCTCGATGATCGCCTGCGTCGAAGGCGGCGGCTCCTGCCCGTGCGCCGCGATCGCGACGACCAGCCAGGCGGCGAAACCCGGGAATGCAAGCTTCATGGTGCAGCTCCGGCCAGCCTTCTGCGGCAGGGTCGTTGGCAAGCTTCACCCTTGGCGCCGCGCCCCGCCATACCACGGAGGGCATAACCACGCCTTGCCGACGCTGATGCGGTGCGCTGCCCGCGTTACAGGTCGGACAGCTTGCGCGAGGCCACCACCGCCTCGACCCGGTTGCGCACATCGAGCGCGCGGAAGATCGCGGCCAGGTGGATCTTCACCGTGCCCTCGCTGATGTTGAGGTCGCGCGCGATGCTCTTGTTGGGCTTGCCCTGCGAGAGCAGGCGCAGCACTTCGACCTGGCGTTCGGTGAGCAGCTGGCGCAGCGCATCGACCGAGCCGCCCGGTCGCGACTCGGCGTTGGCCCCGGCTGCGCCCGGCGGTGCGGCCGACAGCAGCATCGGCGGGATGTACACGCCCCCCGACAACACCAGGCGCACCGCCGACAGCATGATGTCGGGGGAATAGGCCTTGGGAATGTATCCGCGCACGCCAAGGTCCAGCAGCACGCGCATCTGCGTGGCATCCTCCGCGCCCGACAGCACCACCACCGGCAGGCCCGGATAGCGTTGCAGCACGGACGCGATGTGGTCGGGACCCGAAGCGCCCGGCATCGACAGATCGAGGATGGCGATGTCGGGCAGCGGCGATCGCTCGAGCTGGCTGTCCAGCTCGTCCACGGTCATGGCCACGGCGTAGTCGACCTCGCTACCGAGCTCGTCCAGCTTGGTCTTGACGCCTTCGATGATCAGGCGGTGGTCATCGGCGATCAGTACTTTCATGCAGGCTTGCCTTGTCATCCCGAGCGCAGCGAGGGATCTGTCTTACGCGGCGAAACAACAGGTCCCTCGCTGCGCTCGGGACGACATTGGACTTGTTCAGCGTTGCCTGAACGCATGCGTCCTCCGCGACAGTAGTCGCTGCGGACGACCGTCCGCAAGCCATGCGCGTCCGACAAACGGCATAGCTCCTCCGGGGTATGGCCCGTCACTGGGGTGGCCTGAACAATCGACGCAGGACTGGGCTGGCACTATCGGACGCCGACAACATGAAGCGCGGGCGGTCATCTGCAGGCGAACGTCGAACGAGTGCAGCGACGGCCGCTCCGCGGTCGCGTCGGACGACCGCACGCTGGCTGCCCATGGCAATCGTGCTGTGCCTGGCCTTCGCGCAAGCGCCCGCGGCGACGGCGCAGGCCGCCGCTTTCGACTGGCGGGCGCGCGGTGTGCTGTTCAGGGTCGAGGCGCTGGCAGCGCCGGCAGTTCCCACTGCTGGCGGCGCCAAGGCCGCGACGCGTCCATGGAGCTACCTGTTCGCGACCCTCCACTACGGCGATGCCGCCGGGCTGGCGCTCGACCTGGCGCGCCTGCGTGAGCGCGTCACCGAAACGCGCGTGCTGGTCAACGAAGTCAGCGGTGCCGAGCAATGGCGACCGGAGTACGAGCGCTATCGCACGCTGCCGACCGGCACCAGCCTGCGCCGCCTGATCGGCGATCCGGCATTCGCCCGGCTGCAGTCGCAGTTGCCGCAGTATCCCGCCGCCAGCCTCGACGGCCTCAAGCCGTGGGTGGCGATGAGCATGCTCGAACTGCCCGACTCGGACCAGGACAGCATCGACATCCAGCTGGAGGATTGGGCGCGCGCGTCGGGCATGCGCCTGGTGCACCTGGAGAACCTGCCCGAGCAACTGGCCGCGCTCGACTGCGTACCCGCCGAGGATTACGCCATCGTGCTGGCCCAGCGCCTGCGTGGCGGCTGGTCGTTCGAGCAGGAAGCGCGCCGCACGGCGGACTACTACCGGCGCCGCGACCTGCCGGCGTGGCTGGGCGAGATCGAACGCTTGCCCGGACTCGACGGCGAGGCGATCGCCATCGAGCACAGCGCGCGCGGTTGCCTGATCGAAGCGCGTAACCAGCGCTGGCTGCCGGTGCTGGAGGAACTGCTGCGCGAGGACAACTGCTTCGTCGCCGTCGGTGCGATCCATCTGACCGGCGAACACGGCCTGCTGGCGCAACTGAGCCAGCGCGGCTTCACGGTGACGGTGGAGCCATGGTGATGGTCACCTACGGGCGCGTCCCCGGGGCGTGGCAAGGCCGCACTCGCGATGGAGCATGGCGATGAACGGAATGCGCCGCGTGTTCTGGGGCCAGGGCGGGTTCCTGTCGCCGCAACACCTGCAGGGCCAGGATGCCTGGCAGCAGCAGTACAGCCTGCGCCTGCACGCGCAGACAACGCCTTTCTACTGGGGCTTCGAGGCACTGCAGCTGCGCGAGGACGCGCTCGCCAATGGCGTCGTCGACATCGACCGCTTCACGCTGATCACCCGCGACGGCGAACGCATCAGCGGCGGTTCGGCCGACACCCACGCCCGCGAGAACGGCCGTGCGCCGGCGCGCAGCCTGGTGGAGATGCAAGTCGAAAGCAAGGAACCGATCTCGCTGTACCTGGCCAGCCAGCGCGATCGCACGCTCGACATCCATGCGCGCGGCGAGAACGGCCGCTTGCCGCCACGCCACCAGCTCGTGTCGGAGGAGATCGAAGACCCGTTCGACCCCGAGGCGCCCGCCAGCAGCATCGACTTCCTTGCGCACCAGCTGCGCATCGTCACCAGCCTGGACGACAACGCCGAGAACCTGCTGCAGGGGTGCGAGGCCTACAAGTTCGCCGAGATCATCACGACCGCGCCCGGCAAGTTCAAGCTGGCGCTGGACTACGTACCTCCGGTCGTGGCGATCTCGGCGTCGAACAACCTGTTGCGCTGGACCCGGGCGTTGCGCGACCTGATGATCTCGCGCGGCCAGGACTTCGCCGCGGCCAAGCGCCAGCGCGGCATCCGCGCCGCCTCCACCAGCGCGCAGGAAGTGATGCGGCTGGTGATGATGCAGACCTTCGCCCGCTACATCTGCGCGCTGCAGGAACACGCCAGGCTGGGCGTGGTTTCGCCGTATCCGATGTACCAGCAGCTGCGCCAGCTGGTCGCCGAGTTCTCGACCTTCTCCGAGGACACCGGCTACTTCGGCGCGGTGCGCGGCAGCTCCACGGCGACCGAGCTTCCCGATTACGACCATGACGACCTGCGGCGCTGCTTCCGCAGGGCGTTCGAGTGTGCCGAGACACTGGTCAAGGCACTCACCGTCGGCGCCGAGGTGGGCATCACCCTGGCCTTCGACGGCCGCTTCTACAAGGCCGACCTGGCCGCACACCTGTTCGAGTCCGACAAGACCCGCTTCTACCTGGCCTTCGAGTCCGACATCGGCGGCCAGGCCCTGTTCGAGCGTCTGTCGCGGACCGGCAAGATCGCCTCGATCGAGGAGATGCCCAAGCTGCTGCAGGCGGCCCTGTTCGGCCTGAAGATCGACCTGCTGCCGGTGCCGCCGGAGGAACTGCCGCAGAAGACCCCGAACACGACCTACTTCCTGGTCGATACCCACCATCCGTTCTGGCAGATGATCCGCAACAACCGCAACATCGCGGTGTTCAGCGACCTGCCGGCCGACGGCACGGTGATCAAGCTCTACCCGGTTGGCGCCGAAGAGTGACCGACGATGGCGCGCCTGATCGACTACTTCAAGCCGGTGTTCTCCTTCGGCGCCGAGCTGGACGAGAAGATCGCCAAGGGCGAGGCGAGCCAGCCGGTCGCCGAGGTCCAGGCGCACGCGCATCGACTGGTCGAGCAGGCACGCGCGTCCGCCCTGGCCGGCGGCCAGCGACCGGAACATGTCGAATCGGCGGCATTTGCGCTGGTGGCCTGGATAGACGAGGTCATCAGCCGCAATCCTAGCTACCTGGGTGCGGTCAGCCCGCTGCAGGTCGCGCTGTTCAACACCAACAACGCCGGTAACGAGTTCTTCTATCACCTCGCCAACCTCAAGGCCGGCGAGGACGAAGTACGCGAGGTCTACTACCACGCACTGCTGCTGGGCTTCGTCGGCCAGTACTACTACGAGACCGGCGACAGCGGCGAGCTGGGCAAGCTGAAGGAGTTGCACGCCAGGCAACTGCCGATCGAGCCGGCGCCCACTCACGTGCTGCGCGAGGAGAAGATCACGCCGCAGCCGTACCTGAGCCGCGATCCGCCGGGACCGCGCTACCCGCGGCAGTGGGACAAGCTGCTGCTCAAGATCGGCCTGGTGGTCGCGCTGCTGATCCCGCTGCTCTACCTGGCATGGTTCCTGCTGACACCCGCACCGAAGCGCGGGCCCAATGTCGCGCAATTGGTAGCTGAGCGCCTGCGCGGCTATCCGTGCTCGGAACTGGCCTCGACCCTCGGCGACGACGGCAAGGTCACGGTGTCCGGCTTCGTTTCCAGGCCGGAGGAAATCGAGCAGGTGCGTCGCGACATCAGCGCGATCGATGGCGTCAAGGACAGCCGCTTCGACGTCAAGGTGCGGATCTGGCCGCACTGCGAAGTCATCGCACTGCTCAACCCGTACCGCGAGCGCAACCTCGACGAGCGCATGGGCTTGCAGGTCAAGCCGACCACGGGCCACTCCGATCGCTTCTTCAACGGCGAGCGCATCATCGTGGAACTGCAGCAGGCCAACTACGACGGCTACCTGTACGTCGACTACTACTCGGTCGAGGGCCAGGTGGCGCACCTGTTCCCGAACGCGATGGAGCCCGACAGCGGCCGCCTGCTCAAGGCCGGCGAGCGCTTCAACGTCGGCGAGGCCGAACGGACGTGGTCGATCGGCGCACCGTTCGGACAGGAGCTGATCACGGTGATCGCGTCGCCGACGCCGTTGTTCGATGTCCAGCGCCCGGAAATCGAGGATGACGCGCGCGGCTACGTCGAACTGCTCAAGGAGAAGCTGGCCGGCGGCCAGGCCGATCCGAAGCTGGCGGCGCACTACCTGGTACTGCAGACCGAGCCGGGGACAGGGACGGGGAGCGCGCCATGAACCCGCTCGACTGGATCAGCGGCTTCTACTCGCGCATTCCGGGCCTGTCCTGGGTGTCGCGCCTGTCCCGGCCGGTACTGCGCAATGTGCTGGCAATCGCCATTGCCCTCGTGCTGGTGTTGCTGGTGCTGTGGGTGCTGGTCGGCGTGCTGCCGCTGCTGCCCGCGCGCTTCTGGCAGTTGGCCGGCCTGTGCCTGGTCGCGCTGGCGGTGCTGTGGTGGTTCGCGGTAGGCGCGCGCCGCTACTCGCGCCGCGGCTTCAGCCGGCAGCGCATCGGCGACCTCGGCCCCGGCAACCCTGATGACGAGCGCGAGCCGCTGGCGAAGATGCGTGCCGCGATCACCGAGGCCAAGGGCACGATCCAGCGCTCGCCGGACATCGACAAGGGCCGCGAGCCGCTGTATCGCGTGCCCTGGCTGTTGTTCATCGGCGACGGCGATGCCGGCGTCGCCGGCGTGCTGGCGGCCGCCGGAAAAGTCTCGCCGTTCCCGCCGCCTCGCCAGGACGGCGAGGATCCATCGCAGCTGTGGCGCTGGTGGTTCTTCAAGTCGATGATCGCCATCGAAGTCCATCCGCGTGTCGTGTGCGACACCAGTGCCAGGCTCGAGCGCGGCCTGTGGTACCAGGCGCTGACCCTGCTCGGACAGGAACGCGACAAGCTTGCGCTCAACGGCATCGTGGTGTGCGTGTCGGCACAGACCCTGCTGGCAGGATTTGGTCCCGGAAGTCCGGACGCGGTGAAGGCCACCGGGATCCGGCTGCGTCGCCTCGTCGACGAGACGATGGAGCATCTGCAGATCAAGCTGCCGGTGTACTTCGTGGTGACCGGGCTGGAGCGGCTGCACGGCTACGAGGACTTCCGGCATGCAGTGCCGGTTGAAGCGTTCACACAGGCGCTGGGGTTCCGGCTGCCGGAGACCGAGGTGGTCAGCGCCACCACTTCCAACAAGCTCGACGAGATCCTGGTTCCCATCGTCGACCGCCTGCACGCCCTGCGCGAGACGGCCTTGCGCTCGCAGGCCACGCCGTCGGCACGGCGGGGTGTGTTCGAGTTTGTCGAGGCCTTCCCGCGCATGGCCGATGGACTGCGCGCATTCGTCACGCAACTGCTCGAGGACAATCCGTTCCAGCGCACGCCGCGCTGGCGCGGTCTGTACTTCGCCGGCGGCGCGAGCAGCACTGCGCCCGAGGGCGCGTTCGTGGCCGACCTGTTCACCCGCTTCTTCCCGAGCGACCAGCCGTTGGCGGTGCCCAGCGTCAAGGGCGATGCCGGGCGCATGGCCGGCGCCGGGCTCGGTGTCGCGGCGATGCTGGCGCTGTCGGCGTATCTCAGCTACGGCCTGTTCGCCGCGCGCAAGGACGATGCGCAGCTGCTCGCGCAGACGCGTGCGGCCTGCGTGGAACGGCTCGGTGCCGGTGCCGGCGGTCGCATCGCCTGGGTGGCTGCCTGTGGACGCACCATCGAACGGCTGGAGAGTGCCGAATCCAAGACGCTGCTCGGGTTCGGCATCCGCCGCGCCGACAACGACATCGAGCAGCTCAAGGGCAAGGTGGTGCAGGACTTCTCGCGGCTGATCCTGGCGCCGTATGACCAGATGATCAGCGCCGACCTGGCCCGCGGCGAAGTCGGGCTGGAGCATTCGCTGGCCTTGGCGCAGCGGTTGCGCCTGCTCGATGAGTGCCGCGGCGGCGGCAAGCACTGCCGCGAGCGCGAGTTGCGCAACAACGTCGTGTTCGATCCGCAATCGCGCCTGTTCGCGCCGTTCAAGTCCGGCATCGCCGATGCCAGGGTCGATCGCGCCCGCGGCAGCGACCTGTTCGCGACCTACCTGGGTTACCTGCGCTGGCAGGACGGCGACGTGCTCGACCAGGAACAGCAGCGCCTGCGCGACGAGTTCGGCCAGGTCATGACGCGCTACCAGCCGCGCCCGAAAGACGTGCAGGCATGGGCGGCCAGCCGTCGCGAACCGCTAACGCTGGCGACTTTCTGGTTGCCGACCGGTCAGCCCGCGGCAGCTCCGGCGGAGGCGATGGCGATGGTGCCCGGTGCCTACACTGCCGATGCCTGGGAGGGCGTGGTCGCGCCATGGCTGGACACGACCGCCGAGCTGGCGCCGGCGCGCAAGACCGCACTCCAGCAGTTTCGCGACGGCTACTTCCAGGAGTACTTCCGCGCCTGGGGTCGCTTCCAGGCTCGCTATCTCGAGGGCGTGCAATTGTGGCGCGGCCGCCAGGGCGAGCTGATCACGCGGGCGGCCGGGAAGGAGAATCCTTACGGGTTTTTTTTTGAGAGTGCGCAACGCAATCTGTTCGGCCTGCCGCTGCAGTGGAGTGCCGGCGCGCGCTGGGCGGCGAGCTGGGCGCAGATCAGATCGGACTGGTTGCACGGATGGCGACCGGCCGGTCGCTTCATCGGCGACAGCATCGCCAGCTGGTTCCATCGCAACGCGCGGGTGAAGCCGCCTCCCTGGCTGCCGGCCCTGCAACAGACCATCAACGGCCCTTTGCGCGAGCAGGAACCCCTGTTCGCGAAGGCTTATCTGCGCCTGGCCGATCCCGACCAGAGCCAGGAGGTCTACCAGATCGCGGCCGCCTACTTCCAGGCGAAGGGTCGCCCGAGCGACGGCCCGGCGGCCGACTACGCCAAGCTCATGGACGCGCTGGACAAGCCGCCGGAGAAATACGCCACCCAGTTCAGCGGCGAGGACCAGGCGGCATGGTCGATTGCACAGGGGCGTGCACGCCTGTTGCTGCTGCTCACCCTGTACCGTGCCGGCGAGTACGTGCAGACACGCTGGAACGAGAGCATCGTCAAGCCACTGGCGGCCGTTCCGGCCAGCGACCAGGTGGCGACGCTCTACGGCGAACAGGGCAAGCTCAATGCCTTCGTCAACGATTGGCTCAAGCCGTTCGTCACCGAGAAGGAACGCACGCCCGTGCGCGTGGCCGGGATCGCGATGCCGCTGGCGCCGGCGTTCCAGCGCGTGGTCGGCGCCGAGCGGCAGTACCTGCCGGTGCTCGGTTCGGACAAGCCGTTCCTGGCCGGAAGCTTCGTGTTCGCAGGTCCCAGCGAGGCTGGCGAACTGTATGAAGGGCCGGACGGGACGACGCTGGAAGTGGATTGCAAGGAGCGACTGTTCCGCGCTTCTTCCAACGCGCGATCGCTCGCGGAAGCGAAGGCGACCGTGTTCTGGTCGCCGGTGTCGTGCGTGGAGGCGCGGATCAGGATCGACCTGGAAGAGCCGATGCCCGATGCGATGCCCGCAGCGACGGCGCCAGCGGCGGTGGCGGCTGCCGCTGCGCCGGCCGTCCCGTCGCCCGCGCCGGCAGCGCCGCTGCCGGTCGTCGCCGGCGAGAGCCTGGGCCTGACCCGGATCTACGCCGGCCCCGACGGCTTCGAACAACTGCTCAGCGATTTCCAGGACGGCAGCCAGACCTACGCCCTCCAGGACTTCCGCGAGTCATACACGCCGGCGCAATGGAGCCAGCTGGTCTCGCGCCTTCGCAGCGCCGGCTTCGAGCGCGTGCGCGTCAACCTCCAGGTCGAACCCTCCGAGGAGATGGGGCGATACCTGAGCGCGCGCGAGCGACCGGCTGCGTTGCCGACGCGCATCGTCGAATGAGGAACCGTCATGAGTACCGAACTGAATGAGTGGCTGGACAACTGGACCCGCGCGATCCGTGAAGACGCCCCGGCCGGCGACGACGTCAGCTTCAGCGACGTCTTCGACACGATCCGCGAGGCGCGACGGGCCGACGACCCCAATCTGTCGCAGGGCGACTGGGAACACGAATTGAAAGTGGCGAACTGGCGCGAGGTGATCAAACTCGCCGGCGACGTGCTGGAAAACCGCAGCAAGGACCTGCAGGCGGCGGTCTGGTTGGGCGAAGCCTTGATCGCCCAGCACCGCCTCGACGGTGCGCGCGCGGCCTGCGAATTGCTGTCGCAACTGCTCGACAGCTATTGGGATGATCTCTACCCGCGCGTCGAAGGCGATGATCTGGAAGAGCGCGCAGCCAAACTCGCCTGGTTCAGCGAGTATGCCGGCCAGGCGGTCGCGGGATTGCGCCTGACCCCGGGCGAGGAGGCCTACACGCTGCTCGACTGGCAGGTGTCCCGCGAGGTCGACAACCTGGCGAGGCAGAACGCCGATGCCCATATGGAGGCCGTCGCCGAAGGCAAGCCGACCGGCGAGATGTTCGACCGCGCGGTCGAGAGCAATGCCGACGCCAGCCTGCTGCAGGACCACGCCGACGCGGCGCAGGCGCTGGCCGCATTCGACCAGCTCAAATCGGTCGTCGATGCCCGCCTGGGGCGGGACGCCCCGAGCCTTGCCAGGTTGCAGGACGCCATCAAGCGCGTGCAGCAGATCATCACCAAGGCTGCGCGCAGCAAGGGCCTGCTGGGCACCGAAACGGCCGGCACAACCGAGCCGGAGGGGCAGGAGGAGGGCGCGCCTGGGGTTGCCGGCGACTCAGGCGCGCGCTCGCTGAACCTGAATGGCTTCGACGCCGCCAACAAGGCCGCCGCGGTGCGCGCGCTGGGTGAGATCGCGGCCTGGTTCAAGCGCGCCGAGCCGCACAGCCCGGTCTCGTACCTGCTCGAGCGTGCCGTCGCATGGGCCGACACCCCACTGGAGGAATGGCTGAACGAGGTCGTCGGCGATCCGACCACGCTGTCGGCGATCCGTTCGCGGATTGGCCTGTCGGGATGAGCACCCGCCCGGACGGGCCAAACGGCATAGACCTTCTACTGGCCTTCCGTCGGATTTTCCGCCCCCTTGGTGCTGCCTAGACTCGATCGCAACGGCCGGCGACGCGCCCACTTCACGCTTCCCCCAGTCAACACGTCCCCAGAGCATGAGCACCCCGTCATGGCGAAGAAAGAAAGCACGCAGCACAAGCTTGATCGCGTGCGCGCGCCGCGCGTGCAGCTGACCTACGACGTCGAGGTCGGCGATGCCATCGAGAAGAAGGAGCTGCCGTTCGTCGCCGGCGTGGTCGGGGACTTCAGCGGCCAGCCCGCCGAGCCCCTGGCCAAGCTCAAGGAGCGCAAGTTCGTCAATGTCGACAAGGACAACTTCGACGACGTGCTCAAGGGCATGAAGCCGCGTGTGCAGTTGCAGGCAGAGAACCGGCTGAAGGACGACGGCTCCAAGATCGGGGTCGAGCTCACCTTCAAGAGCCTCGAGGACTTCAGCCCGGAGCGGGTGGTCAACCAGATCGAGCCGCTGCGCAAGCTGCTGGAGGCGCGCCAGCGCCTGGCCGACCTGCGCAACAAGATGGCCGGCAATGACAAGTTCGAGGAACTGCTCAACGACGTGCTGCAGAACACCGACCAGATCGCCCGCCTGAGCAAGGAATTGCCGACCGGCAACGAGTAGGCGCGAGCGCGACCCGTCCGTACATTCCGCAACCGAGACCGCAGGCATGGCCGAGTCCAAGACCGAATCCGCATCGCAGGCGCAAGCCGCTGCCGCCGAAGGCAGTCTGCTCGACCAGATCATCAGCAAGAGCCGGATCGCCAAGACCGACACCGAGCGCGATCGCGCCCGCGACCTGATCGGTGAGCTGGTCAGCCAGGTCATGGACGGGCAACTGGTCGTCTCCAAGGACGCCATCGCCTCGCTCGATGCCCGCGTGGCCGACATCGACCGGCTGATCTCCGACCAGCTGTCGGCGGTCATGCACACGCCGGAGTTCCAGAAGCTGGAAGGTTCCTGGCGCGGCCTCAAGTACCTGGTGGACAACAGCGAGACCAGCACATCGCTGAAGATCAAGGTCCTCAATGTCAGCAAGAAGGAACTGACCAAGGACTTCAAGAACGCATCCGACTTCGACCAGTCGACCCTGTTCAAGAAGATCTACGAGGAAGAGTACGGCACCTTCGGTGGCGCACCGTTCGCCACCATCATCGGCGACTACGAGTTCACCCGGCATCCGGAGGACATGTACCTGCTGGAGGAGATCTCGCACGTGGCATCGTCCGCGCACGCGCCGTTCCTGTCGGCGGCATCGCCGGAGCTTCTCGGCTTCGACGACTTCACCGAACTGTCCGGCCCGCGCGACATCGCCAAGATCTTCGACACCGTCGAATACGCCAAGTGGAAGTCGTTCCGCGCCTCGGAAGACTCGCGCTACGTCGGCCTGGCCATGCCGCGGGTGCTGGGACGCCTGCCGTATGGACCGGAGACCGCGCCGGTAGAGGCGTTCAACTACACCGAAGACGTCAGCGGCAAGGAGCACGACCGCTACCTGTGGATGAACGCCGCCTACGCGCTGGGCAGCAAGGTCACCGACGCCTTCGCCAAGTTCGGCTGGTGTGCGGCGATCCGCGGCGTCGAGGGCGGTGGCCTGGTCGAGGGCCTGCCGACGCATACCTTCGCCACCGACGACGGCGAGGTCGCGCTGAAGTGCCCGACCGAGATCGCCATCACCGACCGCCGCGAGAAGGAACTGGCCGACGCCGGCCTGGTTCCGCTGGTGCACTGTAAGGGCACCGACTACGCCGCGTTCTTCTCGACCCAGTCGGCGCAGAAGCAGAAGGAATACAACACCGATGCGGCCAACGCCAACGCGCGACTGTCGGCGCAGCTGCAGTACATCTTCGCGGTGTCGCGCGTGGCCCATTACCTGAAGTCGATGATGCGCGACAAGCTCGGCAGCTTCGCCTCGCGCGCCAGCGTCGAGCACTACCTCAATGGCTGGATCGGCCAGTACGTCCTCCAGGACGACACCGCCTCGCAGGAAGCGAAGGCGCAGCATCCGCTGCGCGACGCGAACATCGAAGTGGTCGATGTTCCGGGAAAGCCGGGCGCCTACAAGGCCGTGGCCTTCCTTCGCCCGCACTACCAACTCGATGAACTGAGCGTGTCATTGCGCCTGGTCGCCGAGCTTCCAAAGTCGGCGCGCTGAACCACGCCAGCAAGCACAACGTTCCAGGGAGACATGGTCATGGCATCGGATTACCTGCTAGAGGTTGATGGAATCAAGGGCGAATCGCAGGACAGCAAGCACAAGGACCACATCGACATCCTGTCGTTCTCGTGGGGCTGCATCAATGCCGGCGCCTCGTCGCACGGCGGCGGCGGCGGCGCCGGCAAGGCCGAGTTCGGCGATGCGAACTTCACCAAGAAGGCGGACGTGGCAAGTCCGAAGCTGATGCAGGCCTGCGCCACCGGCCAGCACATCAAGAAGGCCATCCTGCACGTGCGCAAGGCCGGCGGCGACCAGCAGGAGTACTACAAGGTCACCATGTCCGACTGCCTCGTCAGCTCCTACCAGAGCGGTGGCTCGGCGGGCGGCGACTCGATCCCGATGGAGCAGGTGGCCTTCAACTACTCCAAGATCGAGTTCGAGCAGAAGGTGCAGAAGGCCGACGGCACGATGCAGGTCGGCGCGAAGGCCGGCTACGACATCAAGGCCAACAAGGCGATATAGGGCAGCCCTTGTCCTGTCATCCCGAGCGCAGCGAGGGACCTGTTTTCCGCGGCGAAACAACAGGTCCCTCGCTACGCTCGGGACGACATTCGACCTGTTCAACGTTGCCCTGCGCCAAGGCTCGCATGCGTCGCAGGCGCGAACGGAGTGCGGAAAACAATGCTGCGCAGCCTGATCGAACGACTGAGCAACGAACGCGACGACGACCCCCGCCGGGCAGGCGAGTATGGATCGGCCAGCGATCTGCGCGATGCGGTGTCGCAGGACCTGGAAGAGATGCTCAACACCCGTTCGGAAGGTGCCCGCCTGCTGCCGGAAGCGTTCCCGGAATGCCGGAATTCCGCGCTGACCTTCGGCATCCCGGACTTCTCCGCGTACAGCCTGATGAACCCGGCGGAACGCGACCGCATCCGTCGCGGCCTGGAACACGCCATCAGCCAGCACGAGCGTCGCCTGACGCGGGTCCGTGTAAGCCTGGAGCCGCAGCGCGAGTTCGAGCGCGCCTTGCGCTTCCGCGTTGATGCTCTGCTCAGCCTCGGCCCGGAACGCGAGAAGGTGCGTTTCGACGCGGTGCTGCAGCTGGCGACGCAGGTGTATGCGGTGAGTTGACGCGCGACACGGTGTAGTCCAGTCCTGAGGTCACAAGGGTCACCCCCATGCCACTCGCACCCGCCAATGCACTGACCTTCCAGCTCGGCTGGAGCGACTTCGGCGAGCCGCGCAAGATGTCCGCACCGGGCGCTGGCGAGTTCAAGAAGGCGGCGCTGACCGCCGTTGGCTGGACGGTCGACGTAGCCAATCTCAACGTCAAGGCGGTCGAGGGCAGCAAGCCGGTCGTCTACAAACTGGTCCAGGGGCCGACCGCGACGGTGCAGTTGAACAAGAGCCTGATGTGGGTGGCCAGTTTCGTCTTCGACGACTGGAGCAAGGCCAAGCGCGACGCTTTGCTCGATCACGAGCAGCTGCACTACATGATCGGCGCACTGGCAGCACGCGACTACGCCAACGACTTCGACGCCATCACCGCCAAGTCCTACGCGTCCGCAAAGGCCGGGATCGACGACATCAAGGCTGCGCTGGCACGCAACAGCGAAGCCAAGGCGCAGGCGTTGCAGGACGCCTACGACGACCAGACCAAGCACGACCCCACCGGCTTCAAGGCCGAGCAGGCCAAGTGGACCGCGGCGGTCGCGACCGCGAAGACCACCGGCAAGCGCTTGCGCGACTGCCTCAAGACTGCCGGACTGATCAAGTAAAAAGCCCCTCTCCCGCGCGCGGGAGAGGGGTTGGGGTGAGGGCAAGACGTGCGAGGCAAACTAGCGAGGTAGCACCGCCATGGCACTCCAATCCACCATCCTCGCCGGATCGCCCAGGCTCGAACAGGCGGCCGCCGGCGGGACCTCGGTCAAGAAGCGTCCGCCCGACGACGATCCCGACGCCGTGCGACGCATCCAGCGTGCGCTGCTGGAGTTGGGTTTCCCACTTCCCAAGTCGTTTCCCAACGGTCCTGCCGGAGACCCTGACGGCCTGTTCGGGCCGGAGACGTTCAACGCCGTCTACGGGTTCCAGAAACGCGTTTTCCCAAACGAGTACGGCCAGTGGGATGGCCGCGTCGGCAAGAACACGCTGGCGAAGATGGACGAGCAGTTGCCGAAGTCGGTGCCGAGCGAGGAAACGACCGTGCAACAACCCATGCGGGTGTCGACGGTGTCGCGATGCGAGACCGGTGCCGACAAGCCGGCAATCACGCTGCCCGGGATCCGCCGGGTGTAGGGGGGCATCGCGCGCTACAGCCCCTGTAGCCAACGATGTGCCTGTTCTTCACCATCGAACGACCGCGCCAGTTCGTCGTGGTGTTGCTGCGCATACTCCAGCGCGAGCACCAGCGGCACCGTGTACTGCGGCCTCCCCAGCACGCCTTCGGCCGTGGCCAGCATCGACCTGGTGGCATTGAGAGGGGCAGTCACGACCTCCACTGCGTTGTCGAACGGGTTGACGCACAGCGACGCAGGCGAGGTCACCAGGTACTGGCGGCATACAAACGGACGTTGGTGATGGATGCTGCAGGCATCGTCCTGCAGAAACGGACAGACCAGGCCGAGAGCGAAGTAGCGCTGCGCCAGCTCCCGCGCCTTGGCCGCATCCAGGCTTGGATCGCGCGTGAGAAAAGGCTGATCGAGGCCCGCCTGGCGCAGCCGTTCGGCCCGATCGGAAAAGCGCGCGCGCACTTCGCGCTGGCGGACCTGCGGCATGGCCTCGATCAGGCGTGCCAGCGCGTAGGCTTCCGGCGGCGTGACGGGTACCGGCTGCGCGCGGCAGCACGCCGAGCAGCCCTTGCGGCACGAGACCGTGCGGCCATCTTTCTCGTAGTGCTCGACTGTCTTCGCGATTGCGGCATCGTCGATGGCGTACATCAAGGGCAGAAGTTCATCCAGGCGCGCAGGCTGCGGTGGCAACGGCGCATCGATCCGCAGTGTCTCGTCGAGCAGCCTGAGTTCGATCCTGACGCGTCCTGGCATCGCTTCCTCGCCGCGCATGCGCGCGTCAGGCGACCAGCAGCGCCAGCTTCGCAGCCTGCGCCAGGCCGGTGTCGATCTGCGGCGCCAGCTGCTCGCGCCACCAGTCGGACGAACGCGCCGGTTCTCCGGTTGCAGCCGGTCGTCCAGCCATGCGTTCGGCGAGAGCATCGAGCAGGGCAGCGCGATCCCGACTGCCGTCCAGCAGGCGTACCAGCTCGCGGGTGAGCGGATTCTCCAGACGGACCACGGACGGTCGCAGGCTCGTGACCAGCTCGGCACCGCGGTCCAGCTGCGCCAGCACCAATGCGCTCGCGCGCGGCCGCGCTCCGGGGCTCGGAGCGAACCACGGCGGATCGCACGTCAGCGTCAGCAGACCGAGTTGGAAAGCCAGAAGCAGGGCGTGACGGAGCGCCTCGCGGTCGGCATCGAGCGTCGACTCGTCGTGGCCGACCTCGCTGCGTGCGGCATCGAGCAACTCCGCGAAGGATTGCGGTGCGGGAAACGACCGGGCGATCTGCAGGAAGGCCGCCTTGACTACCGGCTGGTCGCTGCTGACACCGGCCCCCAGCGTCTCGCGGAACTGCATCGCCACGCCGTTGCCCAGGTCGGGCACCTGCGGCTCCCAGGTGAAATCGCCTACCGCATCACAGCGCTCCACGGCGTGCGCATCGGGTTCGCGTTGCAACGGTGCATCCGCGTGGTACAGCAGCGTCTGCCGGAAGCGCCGTCCCTTGAGGAAGTCCAGGTACTGCTCCTTGAGCACTACGTCCTTCGCCGCCAACTCGCGCAGATGCGCAGCGGCTGGAGCCGGTGCGACCACTTCGCTCATTTCGTAGTAGTCCGCTTCGCCCAGAAAGCTCAGGCCGAAGCGCCGCATGTCGGCAACGAAGTCCGTGACCGTCAGCGGCACGTTGAGTTCGGCCAGGTCGTCGTGGAACAGCACCGCCGGGTCGGTCTCGTGCAGCAGTTGCCGTGCCTCGTCGCGCACGACCTGCGGGTAGGCCTTGCTGCCGAGCACGTCCTGCTCGAGTGAGCGCAGGAAGACCAACGCCTGTGCGACCCGCTCCTGTGGCGCACGGACGTCGCGCAGGTGGAACCGCAGCATCTCCCAGATCATCCGCCGCAGATGGCAGCCGGGCAGGGCGTTGTAGCTGATGTAGGCAACGCCGTCGCGGGCGAGGTGATCGCGGCATAGCGCCAGCAGCGCATCGCGAACCGGTGCCGGCACCCAGGAGTAGAAACCGTGCGCGATGACATAGTCGAACGGCCCCGTGCCCGGTTGCCATTGGCAAAGATCTTCCTGCAACAGCGACAGGTTGTTCAGCCCAAGCTGCGCGCGCAGTTCCTCGCCGCGAGCGATCGCGACGGCCGAGAGGTCGACGCCGATGAACTGGCTGTCGGGATAGGCCATTGCCATCGGGAACAGGTTGCCGCCATCGCCGCAGCCGACTTCCAGCAACCGGCAGCGCTTCGGCGATGCCGCGCCGATGCCGTGCAGGCGGGCGATCGCCGACAGTCGCGCCGGATGGGTCTGCGGGCGCGGATTGCTCGGATAGTCGACGATGTCGTAGGCGGTGGCCACGGGCAGCGCGGGCGCCGGCGCATTCATCCTGTTCATGCCGCTGCCCGGTTCATGCGGCCGCCAGGTTGAGAGCGGTGCGATCCATGGTCAGCGTGGCCACCATCGCCTCGCGCAGCTGGTCCGGCGTCACCGGCTTGTACAGCACCGGAATCCGCGCCGCGCTGATCTCACGCAGGCGCTCGCTCTTGGTCTCGCCGGTGATCAGCAGGCGCGCAAATGGCGGCGTCAGTCCAGCGTTGTAGTGCCGGGCCAGGGCAGTGAGCGCATCCAGCCCGCTGCGACCGGCGCCGAGTTGCAGGTCGCTGATCACGATGTCAGGCGGCAGCCTCCACGCGCGCACGGCTTGCAGGGCCTGTTCGGCATCCTCGGCGGTGCGGATGTCGCAGCCCCAGTTGCCCATCAGCAGGCGAATGCCTTCCAGGATCACCGGCTCGTCATCGATCACCAGCACGCGCAGGCCGGAGACATCCAGTGGACGGTCAAGCGCAGCCTCCAGCGTGAGTCGGCGCGCGGCCGGCGCCGGCGGCACCAGCACGCTGAACACCGATCCGTGATCCGGCCGCGAGCGCAACGAGACGGGCAGGGCGAGCAGCTCGCAAAGCCGCTGCACGGTGGCCAGGCCTAGCCCGAGGCCGCGCTGCGCGCCGTCGCCCGCCTGCGCGCACTGTGCCTGGTAGAACGCCTCGAACACGTGCGCCTGGTGCTCCTGCGAGATGCCGGGGCCCGTGTCCCATACATCTATGCGAACACCGTCGTGATGTCGCCGCGCGCCCACCAGGACACCGCCGCTTTGCGTGTAGCGCACCGCATTGCTGACCAGGTTGTTGAGCACCCTCAGCAGCATGACGCGGTCGCTACGCACCCACAGGTCGGTCTTGCGCACCTGCAGGCGCAGCCCGCGTTCCTCGGCGGCCATGCGGAAGGTCCGGCTGACCTCATCGAACAGGAGGTCGAGCTCGAACGCTTCGATGTTCGGTTGCATGGCGCCGGCATCAAGCCGGGACAGGTCGAGCAACTCGTTGAACAGATGGTCGAGCGAGCCGACGCAGTCCTGGATGCGCGCGATGCGACCCAGCCGGGTTGGATCCTTCTCGCCCAGCTCCATCGCCGAGCAGAACAGCGTCAGTGCGTACAGCGGTTGGCGCAGGTCGTGGCTCGCCGCAGCCAGGAACAAGGCGCGCGCATGGCCGGCAGTTTCGAGCGCGGCGTTCTTCTGCTCCAGCGCCAGCGTGGCCTGCTCGATCTGGGCGTGCATGTTCCGTTGCGAGTCGTGCAGTGCGGCTGCGGCGGTATTGAAGCCGCGCTGCAGCTGGCCGATCTCGCCATCGGCCGTCACCTCGACCTCGATCGGCTTGTTGGCCTGTCCGAGGAGATTGACGGCGCGCGCGAGTGCGCCGATCGGCGCACCGATCCAGCGGGCCGCACGCCAGCCGATCAGCCAAGTGGCGAGCAGGCTCAGCAGCAGCAACGCCAGGACCTTGCCGGCATGGGTGCGATGCAGGGGCAGGACGTCGTCGAGGCCGACCTCGATGCTGACCGTGCCCACGGCTGCGCCGGAAGTGGCATGCACGGGCTGTTGCATGGTCTGCGACTTTCCCGCCGCATGGCCCTGTCGGGCGGTCGAGGCGAGCACGGTGCCATCGGCGGCGGCAATGCGCACACCCTCGATGCCGCGCTGGCGAGCGGCCACCCCGGCCAGTCGCGCGAGCGCGTCGCGGTCGCCATCGAGGATCGGTTCGGCGGCGACATGCGCGATCTGCACTGCCGAAGTCTTCGCCGCGTCGATGCTGAGATCGTGCAGCTCCTGGTGCTGCCAGTAGGTGGACAGGCCCACCACCAGCAGCGCGCTGGCCGCCGTCGGTACCAGCGCCAGCAGCGTAAGTTGCCGTACCAGCGAACCACCGCTCGGGCGTGCCCTCACGTCATCGCTGCGCGTATCGGGCGCGGCGGGCACGGGAAGTCGGTCTGGACGATCCTTGTGAACCATGAACACGGCCGGAAACCAGCGGGGGCGGCTGGCCCCGATTGCTGCGGGGCATCTGATACCAACGTCGCCCGGTGCGGGAGAAGGCCACCCCGGATTGCAGGCGCCTGGAGTGCGCTGAGACTCGCAAAAAAGCCAGAAAACTCAGCAGGTTGCATTCCTGCCGAAAGCGCGTCGTTGTAGCTGGCCGGGCCATCGGGCGCCCCGGGCGGCAGCGAAAGACGCGCGCCGCACTCTCAACTCGCGGGTCGGATCTTTGATCTGTCCCCAGGTCGCAATTCTGCGCATGCGCCTGGCTCGACCGTCCACATGGAGTTGGATACCCGCCATGCTCCGTCAATCTTCACGAAATCGAATACATCGACTCCGCAGTGGCTGGTCTTGCCATCTATCCAGAACTCATACGGCGCCCACACAACTGCAATTCCGCCGCGGATCAGTACGGTTGGCGACCAGTAGCGCTCGCGGTACGTACGCCCGTCGTCCCGGGATGGATCGATCCAGTACGAGTTCGGGTGCGCTACGACCTCCATGGCGCCACTTTCGGTGGCGCGAGCTCGGTACGTCATCCCTTCAGGCGTCTGCATCGCCGCCATCGCCTGGAGATCGTTCGCTGAGATAGCGAGCATATAGCGGTCCATCGCCGCGAGCACTGCCTTCTCGTCATCAGGCTGATGCCCGGTCGCGAGCGATGCAGGTCGAGCGTCGAAAGCAGAAATCGCGAGTAGGACCGCGAGGGCAGTCAAACCTATGGTTCGAGTCATCTCAGTCTCCCGATTGGATGGCGAACATGCGCTTCGCTACCGCCTGACGCTCGAATCAAGCCGATCCGCGAAGCCGCTTCGGCTTGAATGAACTGTTAGCCCCTGCCGCGATAATCTGGCAGTGCAAGAATGAAGTGCCTGATTGATTGATAGTCATGGGTGCATAGCCAGTCCTGCGCGCCTAGCAATGCCTGACCTTGCTCCCACGGCTCATTGTCCAAAAGAACTTCGGTGACTTGAACTCGGCCGTGATACGTGCCGAGAAAGACACGAACCCAGTGTGCTCCCGGAGGGGTGGTCTCAGCGAACAGCGACGTGAGTTTGGATAGAAAGGTCGGGTAAGTGTTGCTCAGTGTGGAGTTGCCGGAGTGATTGGTAAGCAAGGGGCCGCTAAAAACCGTCCACGCTGAATTGCCACCTTGCCAGTGCTCAATCCCGGCCTGCTCCTCCTGACAGGAATGGCTAGTCAGGCCCTCGATAAGGACATGGAAGGTTCCGAGCAGCATCTTTCCGAAGGCATCGGATATCGCTTGTTCTCTGGACGCGCCAATCCCGGCGAAACACTCCACGATGGGTTGGCCAACGAGCAGGTCAGACCAGGCCTGTATTTGCAGGACGACAGTGGAGTTGCCGGGGGAAGCATCATGGTCAAAGACGTTGGCCTCCAACTTGAGGCGGCCATCATCCACACAGAGGACACCATCGTCATCAACAACGCCGAGTGAGTGGGCTTCAATGGCGGCTTTTAGTCGAGTAGTGATTTGATTGATCAAGGGAATAGTGCCAAAGCCAAGCCGACCGCGAAGCGGTTCGGCTTGAAATGAATTGTCAGGTGCCAGCCGACTTGCCGGCACCACGTTTTGGCACGGGACCGCTGAACCTGACCACGACCCACGCAATGGCACAGGCAGAAAGGGCTAACCCCCAAAGCGGGATGTAAAAGATCCAGGCCAAGCCAGACTCCCGTACGGATACTGCAAACAGCACCCATAGCTGGAACGTGACGAGTAGCGCGTTGAGAACGGAAAGAACCCATAGAAGTGCGGAGCCGCGCGCACGGGGCCAAATGGCTAGCAGGCCTACCAGCAGATGTGGAGCAGCCATGAACAAGTAGTTTGGCAGCAGGTACTCAATGCCTGTGGTTCGTCCGCTGTAAAGCCCAACCAACAGGTACACCGCTGCCGGAACGCAGAGCTGCAAGAGAACCAAGACCGGAAATGATCTCGCCATTGGCACCTAACGCCAGAGTTATGCCGCACCGCGGAGTGGTGTCGGCTTGAATGAATTGTTAGCCCCCCGCCGGTGCTGTGCTGACAATACGCGACAGCATGAGAACGACAGACAGAACAGAAAAACCCACGCAGACGCGAGCTAGGCCGCCCCATACCTGATTGTCAGTGTTATGCGCGCAACGCCAAATGCAGATCCAGCAAAAGATGACGTAAAGCGAGTACACCACCCAAGGCATAGCCAAGATGGCAGAGGGGGCAGGCCGCGGGGAGATTGCGGCGCTCATGAGCGTAATTACAAGCAGCGCCACAACCTGTCCGAGAATGCCAAGCAACCAGTAGGCGTGCCACAACTTGGCAGAGCCTCCCCAACAGCGCGCAAAGAAATTCGGATCGCTGCTCCTCCCGATGGTACGGCGAGGTGACGCGATGGGTGCGACTTCGCTGGTTGGCGGAGTGTATGGGTTGGAGTCGCTCACGGCCGGTCCTTTGGTCAAGGGGCTAACGCCAGAGTTAAGCCGAGCCGCGAAGCGACTTCGGCTTGAATGAATTTCTAGGCGGCAATGGTGCGCCGCCATGGAACCACCTCAGCCGCTTTTGGAGGAGGTGTTCCAAGAGGGGCTGCCATTCCTCGGCCATGCACTGCTGAGACCAAGGAGACCCACCATGCAGATAGGTGAAAGAGAAGGCGCCAGACTTGGAATTGAACCGGATTTGCAGCTCGTCGTCACCGGCAGCAAAGTCTGCAACGCGACCTAGGCATAGCTTGTCGTGCGATGTGTAGGCGAACAGGCCGATGGCAAAAGGCGAACTGGCTAGGAACTTGACCAGCGCAAGCATTGGCTCGATGTGCCAGCCGTGCTCATGCACGAGGCCGTCGTAGAAGGAGACTACGTTGGACCAAGGGCGCGTACGAACATGCATGGGTTTTCCGCCTAACGCCAGAGTTAAGCCGCACCGCGGAGCGGCGTTGGCAATGAATTGTTAGGGTGCAGGCTGCGGTAGTCCATGACTGCAAGGTAGAGGACCGAACCCGCCACGAGGGCGCAAGACGTCGCTATCGGATAGTGATGCGGGCTAAGCCACGAGAGCCCCCAAAGCGCGAAGTACCCGATGGCCACGAGATACGCCAGAGCCAGTGTGCCCGTGACCAAGAGGCGCCAAAGGCGGCACCCCGACGCCTGGCAGACGGCCCGATTGAGCGACGATAGCCCGGCAACTAGGACTAGAAGAGCGGCACAAATCATGGAAAGCTCCGCGGTCTCTGCTAGCGGAATGCCAATTGAGTCAGCATGGCCGGGGTAAACACCGTCGCGCAAGTTTGCAGCGAGAACGGCCCTGATTGTGCCGTTGACCAGCAGTAGTGATGCTGCCAACACCATCAGCTTGCTGATCAGTTTCATCTGCACCCTAACGCCAGAGTTAAGCCGCACCGCGGAGCGGCTTCGGCTTGAATGAATAGTTAGACGTCGGAAATTGCCAAAGTAAGTGCGACAAATCCGGCTCCTTGGAATAGAGAGGTGAGCTGGCAGACTGGACGGGACTCTGATCCGGCAAGAAAGGAGCCCCAGCCGTGACGTACCACCAGCTCACCGAGCCTGAACGATACACGATCTCCAAGTTGCGAATGAGTGGCCACTCGGTGGCTGAAATTGCCCGCATTCTGGGGCGCCACCGCAGCACTATCTACCGCGAGTACAAGCGCAACAGCGTGCAGGTCCGGAAGTACCTGGTCTACTGCCCGAGCAAGGCCCAGGAGCAACGCAACGGCCGTCTTCGGCGCAACCGCCGTGGCCGTCAGCACCACGATTGGCAGTACGCCCGCGTCGCGGGCTTGTTGCGGCAGCAGTGGAGTCCCGAGCAGATCGCCGACACCCTGAGCAAGCTGGGCGAGTTCCGGATCAGTTTTCAGACGATCTACCGACACGTCCGGCGTGACTGGAAGGCCGGTGGCCAGCTGCACCGGAACTGCGGCGCCGCTACAAGCGGCGCAAGCGCCACTATGGCCTGGAGCGCCGTGGACGCCTGCAGGGCAAGCGCATGATCGACGAGCGGCCGGCCGAAGTTGAAACCCGGAGGGTGCCTGGACATTGGGAGATCGACACCGTGATGGGCGCTTCATGGGAGAAGCCTTGCATCGTCACCCTCCCCGAGCGCGCCACCGGCTACCTGCGGATCGGGAAGCTACCCAACCGCACCACCAAGGCCGTCAACCGACGCGTCATTGAATTGATCCAAACCACCGGCGCACCGTTCCGAACCATCACCGCCGACAACGGCACCGAGTTCCACGGCTACCCCAAGATCGAAGAAGCCACCCGGACGACGGTGTACTTCGCACGTCCCCATCACCCTTGGGAGCGCGGTACCAACGAGAACACCAACGGACTGATCCGGCAGTACCTGCCGAAGGGCAAGAGCATGGCGAGCTTGACGCAGCGGCAGTGCGATGCGATCGCCCACAAACTCAACACACGACCGAGGAAGCGCCTTGGCTACGACACTCCACAACAACGTCTGTTCGGCTGATCAGCGTTGTCGCACTTGGTGGTTGAATTCACCCCTCATTGTGCAAACACCCTTCTTGCAATTGCGGAGCTGAACCCAACTGACAGAACGCCAGCAAAGTAGAAGCCGCCTGTCCAGAACCAGAAGCCGACTGGGTCACGCGATCGATAGTACGTCTGGGTATGGTTTGAGCGCCGTGGTTCCATGCGGATATGACCATCGTCAATTGCCTTGTACGAGAATCCAAGCATGCCAAGACCGACAATGGCCACGAGCGTCATGCTGGCTAGTAGACCGGAACGATCGGCTTTTGGATCCAACTTCCGCGACTTGCGGAGGATCCACAAGGCGACGAAAGCGACGAACACGATGGTTACTAGAGCAAAAGCCATGCTGATGAGGCCTAACGCCAGAGTTAAGCCGAGCCGCGAAGCGGCTTCGGCTTGAATGAACTGTTAGGCGGCACTGGCGCGAACCTTG
>NZ_JBDGKY010000020.1:0-78733 GCF_057656135.1 Lysobacter sp. Soil_N_23 | reverse complement strand
CGGATAGTCGCCTCAAAGTCATCTGCGATCGGGTAGAGACGATGCATGGTGTGCCGCCTAACGCCAGAGTTAAGCCGCACCGCGGAGCGGTGTCGGCTTGAATGAAATGTTAGGCCTCAAGCGCGGCCAGCCTACGAGCAATGCTCTCACGGTCAATGTGACCTCGCATGATTGATTCTTGCCTAGCGCAGACCCTGCTGAAGGTGACGATCCCGATCCCTATGCCGAGGAAGATAAACCCCAGTGCCATTGCCAAATCGCCGAAGCGACCCCCATGCTGAAAGACAATGCCGAACGCCACAGCACAGGCTAGCCAAGCCAAGGGCAGGAACCACTTGCTTAGTAGGAAGCTGGCTTTTGGGTTGTCGAGTCGATGGAGGACTTGAGTGAGGAGCTTCTTTTCTTCGAGTGGTCGCATAGGTGCTCTTGAGGCCTAACGCCAGAGTTAAGCCGAGCCACGAAGTGGCTTCGGCTTGAATGAACTGTTAGCGCCCATCTCGCGATCGATGCTGACTGCACCGCCCTCGAACACCGTGGCACGGAACGGCACGCCCTTGTACGTAAAACTGAAAGATCGCGGTGAAGACCACTCCCCAAAGTGAATGCCTGACACCTCGCCCTTGAACCCGAAGTGGACAGCGAAGGACGCCAAGTTAATACGACCAGAGGATGCGAGCCTCACGCAACAGCCCTCCAGTCCAGTCGTAATTGTTTCAATCACGAGATCTTGATAGATCTCGGAGCGGTAGATTACGACACGAAGAGCTCGCTCCCTCGGCGTGGCCGGTGGAAGCCCTTCGGCTTCTCCGTGCGAAGGGAGCAAGTCGCCGGGGGCGACCGACATGAACTCAATTGTCTGGTAGTCGAGCTTGCCGGAGATTGGCTCCAGCAATCCCTCATAACCCTGGGCCAGTGACACCCCGGACAGTAGAAGTAAGAGTGCGAGTGTGATGGCCTTCATAAGCGCTAACGCCAGAGTTAAGCCGACACTAATCGCGTAGCGATTGGTGTTCGGCTTGAACGAACTGTTAGGCCTAGCGCCGTGTCCGGAGCCGACAGCTGCAGCCGACCATGCACTGGGCCTTCCCCGAGCGGAATGTAGCAGCTTGCAGTGCCCTTTGAACTGGCCCACCTTCCCGGCCCGAAACCTGCTCCCAGGGACAAACCCCCTGCATCTACCGAAGCCACTTGCGACGCGTCAGTAGCCAACATGCGTCTACACCCTTACGGCTGCACAGCGGCGACAACAAGCCTAACTATTTATTCGACGACAGACTGGGATGTAAACCCGGTGTCTATCCATCTTGGTGGAAGGATCGTCTTCAGGGCTTCCCTACACGAAACAATGGCTTGTCGCGAATGAAGTGCCTATAGCCGGTGCCTAACCTGTCGGTCGGCCAACTTTGTTCAGGATTCTCCGATGCGACGCTATCACCGGGCCGGGGACAGGACAAGCAGGGCCGTTGACGGGTCGCCAGGCAGTCCGCCGCGCTTGCTGGATCGTGTGCGCGAACGTGCTCGCCGCCTCGGCATGGCCAAGCGAACCGAGGACGCCTACGCCGGCTGGATACGGCGTTTTATCCTGGCCCAGGGAAAGCGCCACCCGGACCAGATGGGTGCCCGGGAAGTGGAGCAGTTCCTCACTCTGCTGGCAGTACGCGGCAACGTGTCGCCCTCGACCCAGAACCAGGCGTTGGCTGCCCTGCTCTTCCTGTACCGCGAGGTTCTCGGTCAGGCGCTGCCGTGGATGGAGGAGATCCGTCGGGCGAAGAAACCGCAGCGTCTCCCGGTGGTGCTGACGCGCGCCGAGGTGACGGCATTGCTCGGGGAGATGTCGGGCGTGCACGGGCTGATGGCGTCCCTCCTCTACGGCAGCGGACTGAGGTTGATGGAGTGCGTGCGCTTGCGGGTCAAGGACGTCGACCGCGAGCGAGCGGAACTGGTCGTACGCCAGGGAAAGGGCGGCAAGGATCGGCGGACGATGCTGCCGCAGGCGCTATGTGCTCGCCTGGGCGCGCAGATCGAGGAAGCGTGTGCGCTGCACCAACGCGACCTCGCGGCAGGATTCGGCGAGGTCTGGATGCCCGACGCGCTGGCGCGCAAGTTCCCCAATGCCGCCCGCGAGTCCCGTTGGCAGTATGTCTTCCCGGCGGCCGTGCGCAGCGTCGACCCGCGCTCCGGGCTCGTGCGCCGGCATCATCGCGACGAGAAGGGCTTGCAGCGCGCGGTCAAGGCGGCATCCGCGCGTGCCGGGAGCGTCAAGCCGGCCACCTGCCACACGCTGCGTCACTCGTTCGCAACGCACCTGCTCGAGGCAGGCTATGACCTGCGCACGATCCAGGAACTGCTTGGCCATGCCGATGTGCGCACTACGCAGATCTATACGCACGTGCTCAACCGCGGCGGGCACGGCGTGGTGAGCCCGTTGGATCGCTGAAGCTCACACGGCATGGCGCGCCCGTCTGATTCCGGCCCGTGCCTTCATCCGCCCACTGCGCAATCGCGCCTAGAGTAACGCCACGAACGCCATGGTCCGGCCCCTCCGGCCCGGGCGCCCTTCCCGCAATGGAGTGATGCCATGTGGCATGACAACGACTTCACCCGGCGCCTGGGTCTGCAGTATCCGATCGTGCAGGGGCCGTTCGGCGGGGGGCTGTCTTCGATCGATCTGCTGGTCGCCGTGTCGGAGGCGGGTGGGCTTGGTTCGTTCGGCGCCCATCACCTCGCACCAGAGAAGCTCGGCGAGCTCGCGCAGCAGATCCGCGCACGAACGCAGCGACCGTTCGCGCTGAACCTGTGGGTGTCCAACCAGGATCCCGGCGGCGATCGCCTCACGGCCGAACAGTTCGCGGCCGCCATCGAACGGTTCCGCCCCTACTACGACGCGCTCGGCATGACGCCGCCGCCGATGCCCGAACGCTATGGCCAGCGCTTCGAAGACCAGGTGCAGGCCATGCTCGATGCACGGCCGCCGGTGATGAGTTTCGTGTTCGGCATCCCCTCCCCTGCAATCCTGTCGGAATGCCGAAGCCGCGGCATCGCCACGATGGGCACCGTCACCACGATCGACGAGGCGATCGCTATGGATCAGGCCGGCGTGGATGTCATCGTCGCCACCGGTTTCGAGGCCGGCGGACACCGCGTGTCGTTCCTGCGCTCTGCCGAGGAGTCCTTGACCGGGACGCTGGCACTGATTCCGCAGGTGGTCGATCGCGTGTCGACGCCGGTGATCGCCGCCGGTGGCATCGCCGACGGACGTGGGGTCGCTGCTGCGCTGACGCTCGGCGCGCAGGGCGTGCAGATCGGTACGGCGTTCCTGGCCTGCGAGGAGTCCGGCACGAACGAGCTGCATCGCAAGATGCTGTTCAGTGATGACGCGAAGTACACCGCACTGACGCGTGCCTTCAGCGGGCGGCTTGCGCGCGGCATCCGCAATCGGTTCGTCGAAGAATGGGAAGGTGTTGCGCCACTGCCCTACCCGATCCAGAACTGGTTCACCGGGACGTTCAAGGCGACAGCCGCGGCGCAAGGGCGCGGCGACATGATTTCGCTGTGGGCGGGACAGGGGGCGCCGCTGCTGAGGCATCGGCGCGCGGGTGAGTTGTTTACGGCGTTGGTTGCGGAGGCGGCGGCGCTGTTGCGTTGACGTGCGCCCTGCCCTCACCCCAACCCCTCTCCCGCAAAGCGGGAGAGGGGCTTTTCAGGGCATTACTCGCCGATGTGCTGCTTCAGCCAGGCGTTGACCGTGTCATGCCACTGCACGGAGTTCTGCGGCTTGAGCACCCAGTGGTTCTCGTCCGGGAAGTACAGGAACTTCGACTCGATGCCCTTGAGTTGCAGCGTGGTGAACGCGCCGATTCCCTGCTCCACCGGAATGCGGAAGTCGAGCTGGCCGTGCACCACCAGCATCGGCACGCGCCAGTCCTTGACGTGGTTGACCGGGTTGAACTTCTCGTAGTTGGCGGCCTTGTCGATTGCGGTGCCGCCCTGCTCCCACTCGGTGAACCACAGTTCCTCGGTGGCGAAGCCCATCATGCGCTGGTCGAACACGCCGTCGTGGTTGACCAGGCACTTCCAGGGTTGGTTCCAGTTGCCGGCGATCCAGTTGACCATGAAGCCGCCGTAGCTGGCGCCCAGAGCGCAGGCCTTGTCGCCGTTGAGGAAGCCGTACTTCTGCTGCGCCGCGGCCCAGCCCTTCTGCAGGTCTTCCAGTGGGCGGTCGCCCCAGTGCTGGCTGATCGCGTCGGTGAAGGCCTGGCCGTAACCGGTGGAGCCGTGGAAGTCGATCATGACCACCGCGTAGCCCTGGCCCGCATACGTCTGCGCGTTCCAGCGGTAGCTCCAGCCATTGCCGAAGCTGCCTTGCGGGCCGCCGTGGATTAGGAACGCCACCGGGTACTTCTTGCCCTCGACGTAATTCCACGGCTTGACCACGTAGCCGTGCACGGTGTCGCCGTTCCAGCCCTTGAAGTCGAACTGTTCGAAGTCGCCGAACGCGACGTCCTTCAGCGTTTCGCCGGTCGTGGCGGTGATAGCGCGCAGCGGTGCGGTGGCATCGCTGCTGGTGGTGTAGAGCACGTCGCCGCTCTTGAGCGAGTTGCGCGTCAGCGCCAGGGTCGGGCCGGCCAGGTCGATCGCCGACACGCTGCCTTCGCCGATCAGCTTGCTGGTCTTGCCGCTGGCGATGTCGACGGCGAACAGCGGGTGCTCGCCCATGTCGGTCGCGGTGGTGTAGATGCTTTTGCCGTCGGCAGACAGGGTGATGCCGTCCGCCGAGCGATCCCACTGCGGAGCGATCTCGCGGCGCTGACCGCCGGCCAGGTCGAGCGCGATCAGGGCGAAGCGGTCGGCCTCGAAGCCCGGGCGCTTCATCGCGCGGTAGTACAGGGTCTTGCCGTCGGCGCTGAAGGTGGCGCCGGTGTCCCAGGCGGGATTGGCGGCGGTCAGGTTCTTCGCCGCGCCGGTGCCGTCGGCACTGACCTGATAGAGGTCGAAGTTGGTCGAGGTCGGTTCCTTGGCGTCGGCGATGCGCGCGCTGAACACCAGGCTCTGCCCGTCCGGCGCCCAGGTGTACTCGCTGCTGTCACCGAACGGGCGCGAGGGCACGTCGCCGATCACATCAAAGCTGACCAGCGTCGCCGTCGTCACCGGCTTGTCGGCCAGGGCGGTCACGAACAGACGGTTGAGGCGGCCGTCGTTCCAGGCGTCCCAGTGACGGATGAAGATGCGGTCGAACAGCATGCCGCTGTTCTTCTGCTTGCCCTTGTCGTCCAGTCGCTTCTGCGAACAGGCGAAGTCGCCCTTGCAGTCGGCGAACACTTCGGCGTTGAAGGCGATGCGCTTGCTGTCGGGCGAGAGCTTGTAGCCGCCGACGTCGGTGGAGAACGCGGTCAGCTGCTTCGGCGTGCCGCCACTGGCCGGAATCGAGTACAGCTGCGAGCTGCCCGACTTGGCGCTGAGGAAGTAAACCGTCTTGCCGTCGGCCGAGAAGCTCGGCGAGTTGACGTTCCAGCCTTCCGGCGTCAATCGCACCGGCGGCGCGGCGTCGCGCGCGAACAGGTCCTCGATCCACAGCGACGAGACGCCCTTGTTGGCGGCGAAATCGACCACGCGCTTGGCGAACACGACGCGACGGCCGTCGGGCGACAGCGTGGGCGACGACACGCGGTCGAGCGTGGCCATGTCGCGGACTTCGAAACCGCGCGGGGCGGCCGAGGCGGCAAGGGGGGACAGCGCGGCCGCCAGCATCAGCGGCAGAAGGGCGCGGCGAAACGTCATGACGGCTCCAGCTAGGTACAAAGACCGTCGATGTTAGGCGCCCGTGACGGCGGCCGCAAAGGTCAATACGCCCGCCGTCGTTGCCGGGTTTGCCGGTTGGCCGGCGCCCCCTGTTCAGACCACTGCATTTCGTAGGAGCGAGCTTGCTCGCGACCCGCTTTTTCGGAGGGGGATTGATCGGAGGTTCGCGAGCAAGCTCGCTCCTACCGGGCCGCCGCGGCCTTGGCGCTGACCCGCTCCGCCCAGCGATACAGCACGAAGATGACCGCGACGAACGCCGCGCCGCCGATCCAGACCGCCGGACCGGCAAAGCCGTCGCCGACCAGCCCCAGCGGGAAGTCCTCGCCGGAGAACGCCACCAGCGCCGCGATCGCCACGCCGATCAGGCCTTCGCCGACGATCAGGCCCGAGGCCAGCAGCACGCCCATCTGCTTGGTCGACTCCGGCTTGGCGCTGCGTTCGGCACGGCGGTCGTAGAGCCAGCCGATGATCGCGCCGACCACCACCATCAGCGTCGCCGAGGTCGGCAGGTAGATGCCCAGGCCGACGGCCAGCGGCGACAGGTGCGCCGACCTGGTCGTGCGGCGCAGCACCGAATCGACGACGATCAGGCCGGCGCCGATGTAGGCGCCGATGCGGATCAGGCTCCAGTCGATGTTGCCCAGGATCACGCCCTGCGCCAGCGCCGAGATCAGGCCGGCCTGCGGTGCGGCCAGCGCGCGGCCGGGCACGGCACCGGGCGCACCGGTAAACCCGTAGGCCTGGTTGAGCAGGTCGAGGATCGGCGGAATGATCGCCGCGCCGGCGAGCACGCCGACCACCAGCGCCCACTGCTGCTTGGACGGTGTCGCGTCCACCAACTGGCCGGTCTTGAGGTCCTGCAGGTTGTTGTTGGCGATGGTCGCCACGGCAAAGACCACCGCGGTGACGAACAGCGCAAATGCGACCAGCCCCTTCTCGTTGCCCGGCGCCAGCAGCGGCTTGATGCCGAAGGTCAGCAGCAGCGCCGCACCGATCACCACCAGGATGCCGATGCCCGACAGCGGGCTGTTGGACGAACCGATCAGGCCGGCCATGTAGCCGCACACTGCCGACACCAGGAAGCTCATCACGACGACATAAAGCACCCCGCCAATCACCAGCTTCCACATGTGATCGCCCAAACCGCTGCCGAGGGCGAAGTGCCCCAGCAGGACCGCGATCGGGATGAAGCAGGCCAGCGAGATCATGCCGACCACGCCGATCGGGATGTCCTGTTCCTGACGCGGCAGCGAGCCCGCCTGGCCGGCCTTGCGGATGCGCGAGGCGGCCATCGCCGAGGCCAGGCCACTGGCGACCGGCTTGACCAGCTTGGCCAGGGTCCAGATCGCGGCCACGCCAATCGTGCCGGCGCCGATGAAGCGCACATAGGTCGCCCAGGTCGCCTGGCCCAGGTCGGCCGCCGGGCCTGCAGTGGCGGCCAGCGCCGAATAGTGCGGCACGGCCCAGCCCCAGGCGATCAGCGCGCCCACGCCCATCGCCACGCCGACCCACAGGCCGACCAGGTGGCCGACCGCGAGCAGCGCCATCGACAGGGTGAAATCGAAACCGGTGACGCCGCCGCGGTCGCCGCCAATGCGGAAGTACGCGCCGACGCTTGAACCGAAGATGCGGGTGGCGACGATCAGCGAGAACGCCGCGGCCACGACCGAACCCCAGACCACCGCAAGCAGTCCGTAGCGGCTTTCCTCGACGCCCGAGGCAGTGGACGTGTCACCGCCGCTGCCGACCTTCAGCACTTCGGCACAGGCCACGCCTTCGGGATACGGCAGGTCGGAGTTGGTGACCAGCGCGCGCCGCAGCGGGATCGAGTACATCACGCCGAGGATGCCGCCCAGCGCGCAGATCGCGAACGACTCCCAGTACGGGAAGCCGGTCCACCAGCCGATCATCACCAGGCCCGGCAGGACGAAGATGATCGCCGACAACGTGCCCGCCGACGAGGCGATGGTCTGGACGATGTTGTTTTCCTGGATCGTGGAGCCCTTGAAGTTGCGCAGCAGGGCCATCGAGATCACCGCCGCCGGGATCGAGGTGGCGAAGGTGAGGCCGGCCTTGAGGCCGAAGAAGACGTTGGCCGCGGTGAACAGCAGGGTGATGACGACGCCGAGGATGACGCTGCGTACGGTCAGTTCGGCGCGCGGAGCCGCGTCGGTCAGGCTGTTGCTGGTCACTGGAGAGGCCCGTGCTGAAGATCGGGCGAGTATTGCAGACCGGCCGCCGCGCCGTACATCCGCCCCGGCAGTGCGCGCAGGGTCGTTCCTGGGCCTGGACCATACCGTCTAGAATCTCGGCGACTTCAGTCACGGATCGCCCATGTCCACCATCGCAGCCCCGGCCGTCCCCGGCGACGTCGTCATCCGCGACGCCCGCGATGAGCTCTTCGGCCACCCCAAGGGCGTCTACGTCTGTTTCTTCACCGAGATGTGGGAGCGGTTCTCCTTCTACGGCATGAAGGCGCTGTTGCTGCTGTACCTGCTGCAGCACCACAAATTCGGCGACCGCTCAGGCCTGGACGTGCTCGGTGCCTATGGTGGCCTGGTCTACTGCCTGCCGGTGGTGGGCGGCCTGCTGGCCGACCGTTACCTGGGCATGCGCAAGGCGGTGGTGTTCGGCGGTCTGCTGCTCGTTGCCGGCCACCTGGGCATGGCGGTGGAAGGCCATGCCGCGCAGATCAGCAACGGCGTGGTGGTGCGCGACGAAGCCTCGCTGCGGGTGTTCTACCTGTCGCTGTCGCTGATCATCCTCGGCGTGGGCTTCCTCAAGCCCAACATCTCCACGATCGTCGGTCGCCTGTATCCCGACAACGACCCGCGCCGCGACTCGGGCTTCTCGCTGTTCTACGCCGGCATCAACCTGGGCGCGCTGTTCGCCTCGCTGGTGTGCGGCTACCTCGGCCAGACGCTGGGCTGGAGCTGGGGCTTCGGCGCGGCCGGCATCGGCATGCTGCTGGGGCTGGGGCAGTTCCTGTGGGGCCAGAAGTATCTGCACGGGCACGCCGAACCGCCGGACCCTTCGCGCCTGCGCGAGCGTGTGCTCGGCCTGCCGCGAGAGTGGGCGATCTACCTGGGCATGATGCTCGGCCTGGTGCCGGTCGCCGCGCTGATGTGGGCAGTGGCCAACGGCCGTTTCGCCCTCGGTGGCGAAATCTCGCTGGCGCTGCTGCTGATGCTGCTGGTGATGCTGGCGGTGCTGGCCTGGTTCGCCTGGTTCGTCACCGCCCGCTGCACGCCGGTGCAGCGCCAGCAGATGATCTCGCTGCTGGCGATGATCTTCATGTGCCTGGTGTTCTTCACCCTGTACGAGCAGACCTACGGATCGTGGGTGACCTTCACCGACCGCATGCTGACCAAGGACGTGGCGCCGTCGCTGGTGATCCGCGAAGGCACGCCGTGGCCGTGGTCGACGATTTCGCTGCTGCTGGCGCCGCTGGCGTTCATGGTCTCGGCGGCGCTGTCGGACCGCCATCCCGAATCGCGCATGCCCAAGGTGCTGTTCGCATCTGCCGTGCTGGTGATGCTGGTGTTCCTGTTGCGCGACTGCCTGGTGCTGCCGCAGACCGCCGGCTCGCTGACCTACCTGGGCGCGCTGTTCCTGGTGCTGCTGGCACCGCTGTTCGGCCGCCTGTGGGACGTGCTCGACCGCCGCGGCATGGACCCGTCCAAGCCGGTGAAGTCGGCCTTCGGCCTGCTCTTCGCCGGACTGAGCTTCATCCCGCTGGCATTGGCCGCGCAGCATGCCGGCGTCACCGGCGAAGTGGCCAGCGTGTGGTGGCTGGTGCTGGCCTACCTGGTGCTGGAGATCGGCGAGATGTGCCTGGCGCCGGTCGGGCTGGCCGCGGTGACGCAGTTGTCGGTCAAGAGCGTGGTCAGCCTGATGATGGGCACCTGGTTCCTCGCCACCGCATTCTCGGAAACGCTCGCCGCGCTGTTCGGCAAGCTCGCCGCGATCGACATCCCCGAAGGCACCACGCTCGACTTCGCCGTCGCCGGCATCAAGTACGCCAGCCTGTTCTGGCTGATGATGTGGATAGGCATCGGCTGGGCCGTGGTCGCACTGATCGCTTCGCCGATGCTGCGACGGATGATGCATGGCGTGAAGTGACCCGGTCTTCGTCGTAGGAGCGAGCTTGCTCGCGACCTGGCGCATCCGCCTCGCGCAGGCGTGATCGCGAGCAAGCTCGCTCCAACAGGAGACCGGAAGGGCTGCCTGGCAGCCCCTCCTTCCTCGGCACGCTTACTTCGCCGACTTCGCCGCGCCCGTGCCGGTCGTCGCCACCGCGCCGCCGAGGCTGCGCGACAGGAAGGCCAGCAGGCGGGTGTAGTACTCGCTCTTATGTTCGGGCAGGTAGAAGCCGTGGCCTTCGGTATCGAAGTACAGGGTCTCCACCGGCACACCGGCCTTGCGCAGCGCCTGTTCCATCATCTTGCTGTGCTCGATCGGTGCGGTTTCGTCCTCGCCACCTGCGGCCAGGAACACCGGCACCTTGATCCGGTCGGCCATGCGGTTGGGCGATACCTGACCGACATCGGCGGCCTTGCCGATCCAGTCAGCCGTCCAGTTGCCCCAGCGCTTTGCATCGCGGTTGGCGTCTGTCTGCACCTTCGGCAAGTCGTACACGCCGACGTAGCCGGCCGCGCAGCGGTACAGCGTCGGCTCCTTGGCCACGCCCATCAGTGCGGCGTAGCCGCCGTAGCTGGCGCCATACAGGCAGATGCGATCCTTGTTGGCGATGCCCTGCGCGATCGCCCATCGGGTGGCATCGGTCAGGTCGTCCTGCATCGTGCCACCCCACTGCTGCGCACCGGCCTGCTCAAAAGCCAGGCCGTATCCGCCCGAGCCGCGATAGTTGACCTGCAGCACGGCGTAACCTGCCGCGGCCAGCATCTGCGCCTCGTCGTTGAAGCCCCACTCGTCCTGGATACCGAACGGGCCACCGTGCGGCATCACCACCAGCGGCAGCCCTTTGCCGCTGCTGCCCCGGGGCGTGGTCAGATAGCCCTGCAGTTCGAGGCCATCGCGCGCGGCCAGCTTGACCGGCTGCATCGGCGACATCTGCTCGGGATCGAACCACTGACGGCGGGCCAGCACATGCGCCGCCTTCTTGTTGACGGTGTCAAACAGGTAGAAGTCGCCCGGATTGAGGTCGCTGGAAACCCGGATCAACGCCAGGCTGCCGTCGGAGGTCTGCGAGGTGATCTCGACGCTGCTGCCGGCAAATGCCGACTCGAGGCTGTGGTAAAGCCTGGCCTCCGGTACGGTCTCGTCGATGAAGGCCGTACGCGGCTTGCCGTCCATGAAGAACACGCCCAGCGGAATGCGCGTGCCGTTGCGGTAGATGATGCGGTCCGGGTCGACGTTGTCGTCGGCCAGGACGACCTTGCGCTCGCGGCTGGTCAGGTCCAGCGCGACGATCCTGGCGGGTCCCTTTGCCTGTTCTGCGAACAGATAGACGATCTTGTCGTCGGCGGAGAAACCGATCGGATACTCGAACCTGCCCTTGCTGTCTTCCGTGCCGAACAGGGTCCACGCACCCCCCGCGCCGGAGCGATAGTAGAGCTTGCGGACGTTGTCGGACTCCGACCCGGCGACGAAACGGACCTCGCCGCGATTGTCGGTGAAGAAGCTGGCGCTCCTCACCGGCGAAACCGCGACGCGCCCGCGCCGGCCGGTGAACACATCGATGTTCTCGATCGCCGGATACGGATCGGCGCTGAAGGGCATGACCTGGACCAGCGCGGTGCGACCTTCGTTGTACGGAGCCGCGATGGGGAATGCGGCGATGCTGTCGCTGCCCTTCTTCGGTTTGATCGTCGTGCCCAGGCCGCCATCGTCGACACGGAATCCGGCGAGCATCTCGGTCTTGCCGCCGTCAGCGTTCATCGCGATCAGCTCGCCGGTCGGTAGCGGTCGCTCCAGCTCGCCAAAGCGGTCGGCGATGCTGATCAGCAGGCGATCACGGCTGATCCAGTCGAAATCGGCGACGTGCGCATTCCGTCCGAGCTTGAAGGTTCCGGTGATCTTGTTGGTGCCACGTTCGATGACCGCCAGCGCGGTGCGGTCGGCCAACGGCACCGTCGCCGCGAAGTACTCGCCACCGGGCGAGAGCTTCACGTCGGTGAATTCATCTTTCCTGACGTAGGCCCCCACGTCGACGCCGCCGTCGGCGGCCGTGGCCGCCGCTACCGGCATCAACCCGACAAGTGCTGCCAGCAATGCAACTCGCTTCATTTTCCTTCCCCAAGGTCGTTGGCGCGCCCCGACCAGCCTGGCCCCCAGACGCGCCAACAGAGCCTACCCGATCCAGGGTTCCCGGCTCCACGGGGAAAGCATCATGCCCTTGCGGAAGCGAGGGTCGTTTGCAGGGCCTGGCGCCACGACGGCAGTTCGATGCCGAGCCGCTGGCGCAACCGGGTGGTATCGAGCACGGAATAGGCCGGGCGGCGAGCGCGCGTGGGATAGTCCGAGGTCGTGATGGCCGTCACGACCGGGCGGCGCGAAATCAGACCGGACGACATCGCCTCGTCGAAGATCGCTTCGGCGAAGCCATGCCACGTGGTCTCCCCATCGGCGACGAGATGGACGATGCCCGATTCAGGGAAGCCTTTGCGCAGGAGGTCGGCGGTCGCGTCGGCGATCAGCCAGGCCGGCGTCGGCGTGCCGCGCTGGTCGGCGACCACGCGCAGCTCGTCGCGCTCGGCACCGACACGCAGCATGGTGCGCAGGAAGTTGGCACCGTGCAGGCCATACACCCACGCCGTACGCAGGATCTGGTGGCGCACGCCACTTACGGCGATCGCCTGTTCGCCGGCCAGCTTGCTGTGGCCATAGACGCCGATCGGCGCGGTTGCATCGTCTTCCCGGTAAGGGCGACTTCCCTGCCCGTCGAAAACGTAGTCGGTCGAGTAGTGCACCAGGGCGATGCCACGTGCGGCGCATTCCGCCGCGAGCCGACCAGGTCCCTCGGCATTGGCGCGGAAAGCGGCTTCGACATCGTCCTCGGCGCGATCGACGGCGGTATAGGCCGCGGCGTTGACGACGACATCGGGACGCGTCCGGTCCAGCAGCGGCGCAATCGCGTCGAAGTCGGCCAGATCGAAACGTTCGCAAGCGCTGCCATCCTCGAGCTGGCCGCTGCGCGTGGTCGCGACGACCTCGCCCAGCGGTGCCAGGCTGCGTAGCAACTCATGGCCTACCTGGCCATTGGCACCGGTGATCAGCAACCTCATGGCATGAAGACCGGCAGGCGATCCTCGGAAATCTCGTCCAGGAACGGTGCGCGCGCATCCTTGTCGGAGAGCGACACCTCCGACACCGGCCAGTCGATGGCCAGGCGGGCGTCGTTCCAGCGGATGCCGGCATCGGCCTGGGCGTCGTAGGTGGCGGTGCACAGGTACGTGAACACCGCACGTTCGCTCAGGGTCACGAAGCCGTGGGCGAAGCCTTCGGGAATCCAGAAGTGGCGCTTGTTCTCCGCGCTCAACAGCACGGCCGTCCAGCGCCCGAAGTGCGGTGAACCGCGGCGGATGTCGACCGCGACGTCCCACACTTCGCCTTCGACCACGGAGACGTACTTGCCTTGCGGGTTGGGCCACTGATAGTGCAGTCCGCGCAGCACGCCGCGGCTGGACGAGGACACGTTGCCCTGCACGAACTGCGGCGGCTGCATGCCGTGTGCGGCCAGCTTGTCGTGGTTGAACGATTCGAAGAAGAAGCCGCGGTCGTCGCCGAAAACGCGGGGCTCGAAGACCACGCAACCGGGCAGGTCGGTCTCGATCACTTTCACGGCACGTAGCCCCGCTCGGCCAGGCTCATCAGGTACTGGCCGTAGCCGTTCTTGGCCAGCGGACGGGCCAGCTCATTGAGGCGCTCGGCGTCGATCCAGCCATTGTTCCAGGCGATCTCCTCCGGGCAGCACACGCGCAGGCCCTGGCGCGCTTCAATGGTCTCGATGTAGTTCGAGGCTTCCAGCAGCGACTGGTGCGTGCCGGTGTCGAGCCAGGCATAGCCGCGACCAAGCTGCTCCAGGTGCAGCGAGCCTTCCTCGAGGTAACGGCGGTTGAGATCGGTGATCTCCAGTTCGCCGCGCGGCGAGGGCTTGAGCTCGGATGCGAAATCGCTGGCACGACCGTCGTAGAAATACAGTCCGGTCACGGCGTAGTTCGAACGCGGTTTCTCCGGCTTTTCCTCCAGACCGATCACCTTGCCGGCCTGGTCGAACTCGGCCACGCCGTAGCGCTCCGGATCGCTGACCCAGTAACCGAACACGGTGGCACCGCTGTCGCGTGAATCGGCGCGCTTGAGCATGGCCGTCAGGCCAGGTCCGTGGAAGATGTTGTCTCCCAGAACCAGGCAGCTGGGCTGGCCGGCGACGAAATCGCGCCCGATCAGGTACGCCTGCGCCAGGCCGTCCGGGCTCGGCTGCACGGCGTACTGGATGTTCATGCCCCACTGCGAACCGTCACCGAGCAGAGTGCGGAACAGCGCCTGCTCGTGCGGCGTGTTGATGATCAGCACGTCGCGGATACCGGCCAGCATCAGCACGCTGAGCGGGTAATAGATCATCGGCTTGTCGTACACCGGCAACAGCTGCTTGCTGATGCCCTGGGTGATCGGATACAGCCGGGTTCCGGAGCCTCCGGCGAGGATGATGCCCTTGCGGTTCATGCGCGTGTCCTCAGGCCTGGCCGATGCGTTCGAGGCGATAGCTGCCGTCCAGCACGCGACTGACCCACGGCTGGCTCTGCAGGTACCACTCCACTGTTTGCGCCATGCCCTGCTCGAACGTCACGGTCGGCGCCCAGCCCAGTTCCGCCTGCAACTTGGACGCGTCGATCGCGTAGCGGCGATCGTGGCCCGGGCGGTCGGCGACGAACTTGATCAACGACTCGCGGGCGCGGCCATCGGCCAGCGGATGGCGCTCATCGAGCAGCTTGCAGATCGTCTTGACCACGACGAGGTTCTCGCGCTCGGCATCGCCGCCGACGTTGTAGGTTTCACCGACGCGTCCGGCCTCCAGCACACGGCGAATGGCCGCGCAGTGATCGGCCACGAACAACCAGTCGCGCACGTTGCGCCCGTCACCGTAGACCGGCAGCGCCTCGCCGGCGAGCGCCTTGGCGATCACCAGCGGGATCAGCTTCTCGGGGAACTGGTACGGACCGTAGTTGTTCGAACAGTTGGTCGTCAGGACCGGCAGGCCATAGGTATGGTGGAAAGCGCGGACCAGATGGTCAGACGCGGCCTTCGACGCGGAGTACGGCGAGTTCGGCGCGAACGGCGTGAGTTCGGTGAACTTGCCCGTCTCGCCCAGCGTTCCGTAGACCTCGTCGGTGGACACGTGCAGGAAGCGGAACGCTGCCTTGGCGGCATCGTCCAGCGACTTCCAGTAGTCACGCGTTTTCTCGAGCAGGCTCAACGTGCCGACGACATTCGTCTGCACGAACGCTGCCGGACCATCGATGGACCGGTCGACGTGGCTCTCGGCGGCAAAGTTGATGACCGCGTCGGGACGGTGCTGACGGAGCAGACCCTCGACCAGCCCTGCGTCGCCGATATCGCCGTGCACGAAGACGTGATTCGGGTCGCCCTGGATCGACTGCAGCGTATCCAGGTTGCCGGCGTAAGTAAGCGCATCCAGGTTGACAACCCGGATGCCCTGCCCCACTGCCTCGAGAACGAAATTTCCGCCAATAAAACCGGCGCCGCCGGTAACAAGCCAGGTGGGCACTTACTGAAACTCCATGTCAAATCACTAAGGTGTCGGGTGCGGAGCCATCCGGCTCAGAACGGGATGTCGTCGTCGGCGAAATCATCGGCGAAGTCGTTGGACTTGGCGGCCGGCGCCTCGCGACGTGGCGCCGATTCCTGCCGCGCCGGCGCACGCGCCGGACGCTCGCTGCGATCGCCGCCACCGCGGAACTCGCCACGACCCGCACCGCCGCCTTCGCCACGGCCGCCGAGCATCTGCATCTCGTCGGCGATGATGTCGGTGGAATAGCGCTCGACACCGTCCTGGCCGGTGTACTTGTCGTAGCGGATCGAGCCTTCGACGTAGACCTGGCTACCCTTGCGCAGGTACTCGCCGGCGATCTCGCCGAGCTTCCCGAAGAAGGTCACCCGGTGCCACTCGGTGCGCTCCTGGGTGTTGCCCTCACGGTCCTTGCGCACGCTGGTGGTGGCCAGGCGGGCCTTGGTCACGGCCATGCCGCCCTGGGTGTACTTGGTTTCCGGATCGTCACCGAGATTGCCGACCAGGATCACCTTGTTGATGCCGCGTGCCATGGGTATGCGTGCCCTCTCGTATGGATTGATCTATCAATAGGTTGCGCCGGCTGCCGCCCGCCACGAGGGTCGGTCGCCACCGGATCGTTGACCATCATAGCAGTCCGCCGGAGGCGTCCCGACCGGCGGTCCGGAGCTGCGGCCAACCGGCCCCGGGCGGGAGTTGGCCCATGCCCGTGCAGGGTTTTGGCCGATGCCTGCACGGGGAACCAGGGGAGGATGTGGCCCCGGCTGGGCCGGGGTCGCTGCCCAACGACGGTTTCGGCGCCGACGGCACCGCGCCGGGAGGCATCAGTGCCCGACTATGCGGCCGCGGCGGATGCGGGCGCGGGTGTGCTGGAGAAACCCCAGCAACATGCCTTCGCGGCATTCCATCAGCGACCGTCCGCTGCGCTGCGAGTACTTGCAGCAGGCATGACTGAAAAGGTCGGCCAGCAGGATACCGAAATCCTCCGCTTCGCCTTCGACATCGCGGCGCAGGCTCATGGACAGGCGACCGTTCGCCACCCACAACCGGAGAATCTCGAACGAGGCAGGGTCCGCCTCGACCCCTTGGGGCATGGCGAGCGCCTCGACGAGCCTGTCTTGGCCGGTTGTCGTGATCTTCCTGACCTCTTCCATGGCTGCGCCTCACGCGTCAAATGAATAGCGATCGATTGCCAGGCAGGGCCAAAACAAGCCCGCTGCCGCCGCGCCCAGGCTGTCAGGGACAGCCCAGAAAGCGCTCAGATTCCGCCGCCTGCCCATTCCTCGCACCGGCAACCTGACGCTGCAGGTCCTTCGACACAAGGCTCAGCACGCGGTTCATCGCCTCCTCGGCCAGACACCGGGAGTCGCCGCCCTGCACTTCGGCGGCCAGGTGCTGCACGATCGCATTGGCCATCAACTGATACAGGGCATCGCCATCGCGCCCGGCGACCTGACGCAGGCTGTCGGCGACCAGATCGACGAATCGTCGCCCCGGCCAGACCGGCAGCGCGACAGGCGGGGCCCTTCCCGCTCCCGGCGAGCGGGTGCCATGCACAGGCAGACCCGTCGCTGCGTCGCAATGGAGCTCCTGCATCTCGAATCCTCCCCGGATCTGACCAGCCAAGTGACTGTAGTCACACGCTCCTCAAGGGCCCCAGCTTGGCCACGGAAAACGGGGCCGGACATCAGAATCGTCTGAATATCCGCAACGGCATCGAGGTCCGATGGGATGAGTGCGACCTGGCGCGGCACGCGAGCCACCGCGGAATTTGCGGGCTGCCGCTTATAATCCCAGGCCCAACCGACACGGTCCGCCCATGCAACCCAGCCCCACGCTCCTGGCCGTCCCCGACCTGGTCGCCATCCAGGCCCTGGCCCGCGAGGACATGGCGGCCGTCGATGCGCTGATCCGGCGCCGGCTCGCCTCGGACGTGGTCCTGATCAACCAGGTGGCCGAGTACATCGTCGGCGCCGGCGGAAAGCGCCTGCGGCCGATGCTGCTGCTGCTCGCGACCGGGGCCCTGGGCGGCCGCAACGGCCAGGGCATCGGCGCCGACGCCCACCAGCTGGCGGCCGTGGTCGAGTTCATCCATACCGCGACGCTGCTGCACGACGACGTGGTCGACGAGTCGGACCTGCGCCGAGGCCGTCGCACCGCCAATGCGGTGTGGGGCAATGCCGCCAGCGTGCTGGTCGGCGACTTCCTGTATTCGCGCAGCTTCCAGCTGATGGTCGAGCTCGAGCGCATGCCGGTGATGCAGATCCTCGCCGACACCACCAACCGCATCGCCGAGGGCGAGGTGCTGCAGTTGCTGCACGTGCGCAACCCCGACACCGACGAGGCCGCCTACCTGCGTGTGATCGAGCGCAAGACGGCGGTGCTGTTCGCCGCTGCGACGCGTCTGGGCGCCCTGCTCTGCGACGCCGACGAGGCGACCTGCGACGCCATGCACGACTACGGCCTCAACCTGGGCTATGCCTTCCAGATTGCCGACGACGTGCTCGACTACGCTTCCGATGCGCAGACCCTGGGCAAGAACCTCGGCGACGACCTGGCCGAGGGCAAGGCCACGCTGCCGCTGATCCACGCCATATCCCACAGCGACGAGTCGACCCGGGCGTTGCTGCGCGCCGCCATCGAGCAGGGCGATACCGGTGCATTGCCGCAGGTGCTGGCAGCGATCCACGCCACCGGCGGACTCGACTACAGCCGTCGCCGCGCCAGCGAATATGCCCAGGCGGCCGAGCGTGTGCTCGATGGCATGGAAGACAACGACTACACGGCAGCGCTGCGCGGGCTGGCACGGTACGCCGTCAGCCGCGACCACTGAACTGGTCCTTGGTTGCGGTGAGGACAAACGGGCCGATGCGGCCCGTTTTCTTTTGCATGCCGGTCCGTGGGCAGTAGGTGTGTGCGGAGTCCCGCACCTGAGACCTGTTCGCGAAACGGAGCAACGTCCATGGGTTCCCGCATTCGCGGGAATGACGGGCAGAGCAACGACGCTGGGTCCCCGCCTTCGCGGGGATGACGGTCTTCCAATGACGGTGGGAGCCCCTCTCCCGTTTACGGGAGGGGTGAGGGCCACCGAAGACCGGGCAACGAAATACCGAAGCGTCGTCCGCCGCGCCTGTCCCCGACGCGTGAAACTCAGGCGATGCCGATGCCGGCAATGGCGCTGATCATGTCCGGATCGAAACCGGCCAGCTCGGCGAAATGGCGACCGCGAGCGACATAGTCGCGATAAGGCCCGAAGCTCGGCGCGCCCGGCGAGAGCAGAACCACGCCCTCCTCGCCCAGCACCTCGCGCGCCTGCGACATCGCATCGGCGAGGTCGATTGCAGCGCTGAGATGAAAGCCCGACTCGCCGGCAATGGCTGCCAGCAGCGTGTGGATGCGCGGTCCGTTCTGGCCCATGGTGATCACCGCCGCCGGCGCCTGCGTGCGCATCGCTTCGGCAAACTCCTCCCACGGCAGGCCGCGATCGTGCCCGCCCACCAGCAATGCCAGGCGGCGATCGCCGAAGCAGTCGAGTGCGGCCAGGCTGGCGTGCGGCGTGGTGCTGATCGAGTCGTTGACGTAGGTGATGCCGTCGCGCTTGCCAAGCGTCTGCAGGCGATGTGGCAGCGGCTGGAAATCGGCGGCATGCGGCGCCAATGCCACCGCATCGAGCCCCAGCGCTTCGATCGCCGTCAGCACGGCGCAGAGGTTGCCGCGATTATGGCGACCTGGCAGCGGCAGGCTGCGCGTGTCCATGACCCAGGTGTCGCCGCGGTACAGCGCGTCCTCGCGCAGGTGCCAGCCGCTGCGATCGCCGAACCAGCGCACGTCGGTGCCGGCATCGCGACCGGCACCGACGCCGGCGGCGACCAGCCGCGCATCATTGCTGTTCAGCACGGCGATCGCGGGCGCGGCATGGGTCAGCAGGCGCAGCTTGTCCGCGACGTAGCGCTCGTGCGAGCCGTGCCAGTCCAGGTGCTCGGGAAACACGTTCAGTACCACCGCGACCTGCGGTCGCGCGCCGCTCGCGGCGACATCGCCGGTCTGGTAGCTCGACAACTCGATCGCCCAGAACTCGGGTGTCTGTTGCGGATCGAGCACCTCCAGCAGCGGCATGCCGATGTTCCCGGCCAGCGCGGTGACATGCCCCCCGCAGCGCAGCAGGTGTGCCAGCAGCGCGGTGGTGGTGCTCTTGCCCTTGGTACCGGTCACGCAGATGGTGCCGGCGACGACGCCGTTGCTGCCGGCATGCTCGCCGAACCACAGCGCGGTGCCGCCGATGAAGCGCGTGCCGCGCGCGGCGGCAGCACTGGCTTCGTTGCCGTAGGGGCTGATCCCCGGTGACTTCACCACCACGTCGAATGCACAAAGGCGCTCCGCGCTGGCGTCCGTTTCGGTGGTGAGATGGGGATCTGCCAGCGCTGCGACCTCGGCAGCCTCATCGCGCGAACAGAACAGCGTCAGCGCCAGGTGCGGCAGCCGCGAGCGGATCGCGTGGTAGGCCGCGCGGCCCTCGCGGCCCCAGCCCCACAGCGCGACCTTTTGGGCTTCAAGCTGCCAGATGCGCACGCAGGCGTTCCCACAGCGCAGGCGGGATGCGCTGCTCGTCGTCGATCACCAGCAGCGGCTCGATTCGCAGATCGTCTGCATCGAGTTGGGGACGGATCTCAGTGGCAAAGCGCTCGACCAGCGCATCCTCGCGCCACTCCGGACGAACGGTCAGCGCGGCCATCGCGGCGCGCGACTCGCGTCCCTCGCCCACGCACTCGAACGGCTTGTGGTCCTGGTACTCGAGCAAGGCATCGTAGCCGGCCGTCTGCGCCGGATCATCGAGCAGGTTGCGGCCGAAGATGCCCATCAGCCGCGGCTTGGGCATGAACGGCGCCAGCGCCAGGAAGACGAAATGGCACTTCGGGCAGACGCCGCACCAGCGGTTGGCCGGGCGTTCGCCGAGGATGTGGAAGTTGCGGTTGCAGCTGCTGAAATGCGCGTCGTAGCGATCGGTGCGGGTGAACTGGCGGGCCACGGCGAGCTCGCTGAGCGGTCGCAGCAGCGAGTAGTAATGCAGGTCGGCGGCGATGTGGCGCTGCACATGGTCGCCGATCGCCGACTCGCACGCCCAACCCTTGGACCACTGGTGGTTCACCTCGCCAGTGCCTTCAATCAGGCTGCCATAGCTGGCCGAACGCTCGTTGGAGAACACCACCTGGTCGACACCCAGCAGCAGCGCGGCGAACAGCATGATCATCGAGTTGATCGCCGTCACCGGGATGTGGCCGTTCCAGGCGCCTTCTCGGTTGTAGTCGAACAACTGCGGCGCCAGCGAGCGACCGATGTTGTACGTCGGCAGGCCGGTACGCTCGGCGCAGGCGCGGATCAGCTGCGAACCGCCGATCCAGGTCACGGTCTGCTCGACACCCAGCGCGCGCAGCGCCTCGATGCTGACCAGCGAGTCCTTGCCGCCGCCGATGGCGACGAGGGCGTGGTGGCGCAGGCCGAGGGTGGGAGCGGCTTCAGCCGCGAAACCTGCCGGGGCTGAAGCCCCTCCCACAGGGAACTTGATCTTGCCGTGCAGGTTCAGGCCGTTGCGATAGGCGAACTCGCCCAGGCCGTTGACGTACAACAGTTCCAGCAGCGCCGCGGTATCGGCGTCGATGTCATAGCTGTCGATCAGGATCTGCTCGGGCACCGCCGCCTTGTAGTAGCTCACGCCGGTGAACAGGTGCAGCAGGCGCAGCGCGCGTTCGACCGCCACCGCGCGCTCGCCTTCGAGCACGAAGGGCGCGCCGGGCACGGTGACCGTCTCGATCAGCTCCGGGCCATCGTCGAAGGCGTATACCAACTGCGCCACGCCGGACTGCGCATCGAACTCGCAGCGCACGAACCGGAACGTGCGGATGGCGTCGCGTTTGAATTTCCACTCACTCATTCGATTACGTCCTCTGCCGGCAGGGCCCGCAGGTTGTAGGTGTTGGCCATCGCCATGCCGTAGGCACCGGCGTCGGCGACCAGCATCACATCGTCCTCGACGGTGTCGACCGGCAGCGTGCGGCCGCGGCCGAGCACGTCGCTGCTCTCGCAGACCGGCCCGACGACGTCGAACGCCGCGGTCTCGCCATCGTCGAGGCGGCTCAGGTTGAAGATGCCGTGGTAGGCCTCGTACATCGCCGGGCGCATCAGTGCGTTCATGCCGGCATCGCAACCGATACGCAGCACGCCGTCCTTCTCGATCACCTGGGTGACCGCCAGCAGCAGCGCGCCGCTCTCGGCGACCAGGTAACGACCCGGTTCGATCACCAGGCCGTAGCGCGGGTACGCCGACTTGATCTCCTCCAGGCCGCTGCGCCACAGCGCAAGGTCGAAGTCCGGCGCCTCAGGCGTGTACGGGATCGGCAGGCCACCGCCGATGTCGATCGTCTCGATCGTGCCGACGCTGTCGGCCAGGCCGGCCAGATGCGCGTAGACGCCGCGCCAGTGCTGCGGATCCTCGATGCCGCTGCCCAGGTGCGCATGCAGGCCGCTGATGCGCACGTCGAGCTTGCGTGCTTCCTCGATGAAGGCATCGAAGCGCGTCATCGGCAGGCCGAACTTGGCCGCCACGCCACCGGTACGGACCTTCTCGTGATGGCCCTCGCCGTGGCCCAGGTCTATGCGCAGCCAGATCGTGCGACCGCGGAACACCTCCGGCCAACGCTGCAGCGCCTCGATGTTGTCGAGGGTGACGATGATCCCGCGTGCGAACGCGGCCTCGTACTCGCGTCGCGGCGCGAAGCTCGGCGTGAACAGCACACGACCCGGCGACAACTCGGGAAGCGAAGCGAACACGTGCTCGAACTCACCTTGCGACACGCATTCCAGGCCGAAACCTTCGCCGCTGATCGCCTTGAGGATCGCCGGGTGCGGATTGGCCTTGATCGCGTAGAAGCAGCGGTCGACTGCGACCGTGGCGGTCAGCGAACGGGCGCGCTCGCGCACCGTTGCCAGGTCGTAGACATAACGTGGCGTGCCCTGCCCGGCCAGCGCGAGCAACTGCTCGCGGCGGCCGCGCCACCACGCCGGCGCACGCTGCGGCTTGCCGTGGGCGATCTCGCGCCAGCTCGGGCCGAACACGCTGGCATCGCGCACCGGCATCGCCCGCGAGCGGATCAGCTCGGCGTGCAGGTGCGGCAGCAGGCCGTCGGCATCGGCTTCGTCGATGACGAAGGTCAGGTTGAGGTCGTTGGACGACTGCGAGATCAGGTGCACGCGCTCGCGCCCGAACGTCGCCCAGATGTCGGACAACCGGTGCAGCAGCGAACGCATGCCGCGACCGACCAGGGTGATCGCCGCGCACGGCGCGATCACCTTGACCCGGCACACCTCGGCCAGGTCGGCGCTGAGTGCTTCCAGGACGTTGGTGGTGACCAGGTTCTCGCTCGGGTCGAGCGAGACGGTGACGTTGGTTTCCGACGAGCCGATCAGGTCGATCGACAGCCCATGGCGCTTGAAGCGTTCGAACACGTCGGCGAGGAAGCCGACCTGCTGCCACATGCCGATGCTTTCCATCGACACCAGCACGATGCCGTTGCGGCGGCTGATCGCCTTCACGCCCGGCACGGTCGCCGCGGTCGCATCGATGCGCGTACCTGGCAGATCCGGACGCTCGGTGTCGAGGATCGCCATCGGCACGCCGGCATCGCGGCACGGCGCGATCGAGCGCGGATGCAGCACCTTGGCGCCTGTGGTGGCGATTTCCTGCGCTTCTGCATAGTGCAGGCGGGTGAGCAGGCGCGCCTCGGGCACGTCGCGCGGGTTGGCGCTGAACATGCCCGGCACGTCGGTCCAGATTTCCACACGCTGCGCCTTCAGCAACGCGCCGAAGTACGCCGCCGAGGTGTCGGAGCCGCCGCGACCCAGGATCGCCGTGCCGCCGTCGCCATGACGGGAGATGAAACCCTGGGTGATGAGCATCGGCGCCGCCTGCGCCGAGAAGCGCGCGCGGAACGTACCTTCGCCGGGTGCGCCGTCGCCATCGAGCCTGCAGTTCACCGACAGACGCTGCGACCAGGCATTGGCGTTGGGCAACGACACCGCCTCGAGCCACTGGCGCGCATCGCACCAGCCGAAGTCATGCCCCTGCGTGCGCAGGTAGGCGGCGCCGAGCGTGGAGGAGAGCAGCTCGCCCTGCGCCAGCACTTCGGCCTGCCAGTCGAGCGTGCGCTCGCCGGCGCGGACGTCGGTCGCCAAGGCCTGCAGCAGCGCCAGGCGCTCGCCCAGCACGGTATCGGCATCGAGGTCGAGTTCGGCGCAGAATGCGCGGTGACGCTCGACCAGCGCGGCAATGCGCGCATCGATGCCATCGCGGGCTTCAATCGGTGCGCTCGCGATTGCCTGCAGCTCGTTGGTCACGCCCGACAGCGCCGAGACCACGACCAGCACGCGCACACCCTCCTCGGCCATGCGTTTTCCGGCGAGGCGTCCGATGGTGTCCCAACGATTGCGGCGGGACACTGATGTGCCGCCGAACTTGAGTACTACCCAGCGATTCGCTTCCGCCACCGCAACTGCCCTCTGAGGATGGATGTGAGTGATGTTCAGGATTGGTAAGTAATTTCGACTGCAACCGTACGGGCAACGTGCCCCTACAGAACCTAGAATGGCGCGCCAGCTGCGGGCAATGCCCGGGCTGGCCACAAAGAACGACGATTCTAATTGATACGGCCCTGATCGATACGACCCTGATCGATTCGACCACCTCGGACCCCCGCCGAATGACGCTTCGCCGCTACCTGCAACTGGATGTGTTCGCCGACCGGCCCGGCGCCGGCAATCCCCTGGCCGTGGTGCTGGACACCGACGGCCTCGACGACGACCGGATGCAGGCCATCGCCCGCTGGACCCGGCTGCCGGAAACCACGTTCGTCTTCGCTCCGACCCAGGCCGGCGCCAGCTACCGCATCCGCATGTTCAGCCCGCGCCGCGAAGTGCCCTTTGCCGGGCATCCGAGCGTCGGCACCGCGCACGTGGTGCTGGAGGCCGGGCTGGCCGATGCCAGTGGCGGCCAGTTGATCCAGGAAGGCGTGGCCGGCCTGTTGCCGCTGGCCGTCGACGGCAACGGCGCATCGCGCACGATCGCGGTGCGAACGCCGAAAGCACAGGTGGTCGAGATCGTCGATGGCAACGACCCGCGACTGCAGCCGGCGCTGTCCGGACTGGACCTGGGCGCGCTGCCGCCAGCGCTGATGGACGGCGGACGGCGCTGGTGGCTGGCCGAGTTGGCCAGCGAAGCGGCCTTGCGCGGAGCCAGCCCGGACTGGGACGCCATCGCCGCGCTGGCCGAGGGCACCGCATCCATGGGCCTGTGCGCCTTCGCCCGTGCCGATGCCGGGCGTGACTACGACCTGGTCGTGCGTGCCTTCGTCGGAGCGCCGGCGCGGTTCGAGGACGCAGCCTCCGGCGCCGCCAACGCCACTCTCGCGGCCTGGCTCAATCACAACCACGCCCTGCCCGGCCGTCCGCAGGAGGACGGAGGCCACCGCTATACCGTCAGCCAGGGACGTGAAGTCGGCTTCGATGCGCGACTGGAGTTGCGCGTGGACGGGGATGGCGAGGTCTGGTCGGGCGGCCAGATCTGCAACGTGGTCCGCGGCACGATCGACTGGGCCTGAGATTCCACCGTCATCAGATTTCATCGTCATCCCGGCGAACGCCGGGACCCAGGCCGTCACCCTCTCAGCCAAGCCACCACCTGCGCGGCCAAGTTCGCCGCGTCCCGCCCCAGCAGCGGACCAACATGAGTCGAACCTGGCAGCCGTAGCAGGCTGGCGTTCCAGGCAACCGCCATCGCCGCGGTGGTGTCCGCCGGCACGTCCTCGTCCAGCTCCGAGGCGAGCAGGAGCACCGGGCATTGCGGGACGACGACCGTCACCCCGGACTGCGCCTGGCGCAACACCGCCCCGGACTCGTCGCGCCAGCGCCGGAACGCGAACAGCGCGGTCGCATCGTCGGCGTCGGCCAGCGCGCGCCGCGTCGAGGCCAGCCGCGCGTCGCGGCGCCACGGCACGACATCCGGCCACTCGCGTTGTGGCAACTGCGCCGACCACGGCGCCGGTGGCAGCGCATTGACCAGCACCAGCGCATCGGCGGATGCGCCACAACTTGCCGCCAGCAGGCCGCCCAAGCTGGCGCCTATCAGCACGCGCGGTCGCGGCAGCGCTTCCACCGCCATCTGCACCTGGACCCGGTAGTCGTCGAAGGTGGTGGCGGCCAGTCCCGCAGCCACCGGCTGCAGGTCAACGCAAACGCACTCGATGGCGCGCGCAGCAAGCACGCGACGCCAGATGTCCCATTCCCAGCCGCCGCCACCGGCGCCGTGCACCAGCACGGCGTGGCGCACCTGCGCGGGCGGCATCGGTGCCGTCAGCCCTGCAGGGTGGCCGACAGCGTCACCGGCACCGACAGCGATCGCGAGATCACGCAGCCGGCCTTGGCCGCCTCGGCGATCTGCTGGAACTGCTCGGCGCTGATGCCTGGCACCTTGGCGTTGAGGATCAACTGCACGCCGGTGATGGTCGGCCCCGGGTCCATGCCTGGATCCATCGAGACTTCGGCGCGGGTCTGGATCCGCTCGGGCGTGAATCCGGACTTGCCAAGCACCGCCGAAAGCGCCATCGAGAAGCAGCCGGCATGCGCCGCGGCCAGCAGTTCCTCGGGGTTGGTGCCCTTCTCGTCGCCGAAACGCGTCTTGAAGGAGTAGTTCTGGTCGGCGAACAGACCGCTCTGCGGCGTGCTCATTGCGCCCTTGCCGGACTGCAGGTCGCCCTGCCAGACCGCTTCGGCGAAACGCTTGAAGGCCATGTCGTTGCTCCGTCTGCGTGCAAGAGCGCACAGCCTACCGTCCGGGACGTTAGCGCGACATCGCGGGCCCGCGCCGGGAACCAACGCCGAGGCTTGACCCACCCAGCCCCTTGCGCGAGGCTTGCCCTCCCGGCCCCCGCCGGCACCCGCCATGACCGCCCGCCGAGCGCCCAACGCTTCGGCGCGAAGCGCGGACAGCCATGACGGCCTTCCCTCCTATGCACCAAAAGGGTTTTGCACCCGGGAGAAGCCGCTCATGTCCTACAGCACACAATCCATCCGCAACGTGGCCTTGGCAGGCCACCCCGGCGCCGGCAAAACCACCTTGTTCGAAGCCCTGCTGCAGGCCGGCGGCGCAATCCAGACGGCAGGCAGCATCGAGCGCGGCAGCACCGTGTCCGATTTCGATGCCATCGAGAAGCAGCGCGGCCACTCGATCGATTCGGCCATTGCCAGCATCGACCACGCCGCGGCCAGCGGCCAGAGCATCCACCTCAACCTGATCGACACCCCCGGATACCCGGATTTCCGCGGCCCGGCACTGTCGGCCTTCGGCGCGGTGGAAACGGTGGTGATCGTGGTCGATGCCGACAGCGGCGTCGAATACGGCACGCGCCGGATGATGGAGTACGCCAAGGGGCGAAACCTGTGCCGCGCCCTGGTGATCAACAAGATCGACCACGAGGCCGCATCGGTGGAGCGCGTGCTGACCGAGCTGCGCGATACCTTCGGCCCGGAATGCCTGCCGCTCAACCTTCCCGCCGACGGCGGCAAGAAAGTCGTCGATTGCCTCGGCAACACCACCGGCGACAGCGACCTGGGCCCGGTCGCCGACTGGCACCAGAAGATCATCGACCAGATCGTCGAGATCAACGAGACGGTGATGGAGCACTACCTCGACCTGGGCGAAGGCGGACTGTCGGGCGAGGAACTGCACGACGCCTTCGAACAGTGCATGCGCGAAGGCCACCTGGTGCCGGTACTGTTCTGCTCGGCGCGCAACAACGTCGGCGTGAAGAAACTGCTCGATATCGCCGAACAATGGTTCCCCAACCCGGCCGAGTCCAATCCGCCACCGTTCGAGCGTGGCGCCGACCGCCAGCGCTTCCAGGCGGTGCCGGACCAGAAGGCGCACGTCGTCGCCGACGTGTTCAAGATCATCAACGACCCCTTCGTCGGCAAGCTCGGCATCTTCCGCGTCTACCAGGGGCTGGTGAAGAAAGACACGCAACTGTTCATCGACGACGGCAAGAAGCCGTTCAAGGTCGGGCACCTGTTCAAGCTCAAGGGCAAGGACCACGTCGAGATCGAACAGGCGCTCCCGGGCGACATCGCGGCGGTGGCCAAGGTCGACGAGCTGCACTTCGACGCGGTCCTGCACGACAGCCACGACGAAGACCAGATCCGCCTCGCTCCGCTGGATTTCCCCAAGCCGATGTTCGGCCTGGCGGTGGACGCGGCCAGCAAGGGCCAGGAGCAGAAGCTCGCCACCGCCCTGCACAAGCTGGCCGAGGAGGATCCGTGCTTCGTCGTCGAGCACGAGTCCGAGACCAACGAGACGGTGATCCGCGGCCTGTCGGACCTGCACCTGCGCATCAACCTGGAGCGACTGAAAGATCGCTATGGCGTCGAAGTGAAATCGCGTCCGCCGCGAATCGCCTACCGGGAAACGGTCAGCGGCAAGGCCGAAGGCCATCATCGCCACAAGAAGCAGACCGGTGGCGCCGGCCAGTTCGGCGAAGTGTTCCTGCGCATCGAACCGTTGCCGCGCGGCGGCGGCTTCGAGTTCGTCGACGAGGTCAAGGGCGGCACCATCCCCGGCCAGTTCATGCCGGCGGTCGAGAAAGGCGTGCGCCAGGTGCTCGGCAGCGGCGCCGTCGCCGGCTACCCGATCCAGGACGTGCGCGTGATCGTCTACGACGGCAAGCACCATCCGGTCGACAGCAAGGAGGTCGCGTTCGTCGCCGCGGGCAAGAAGGCCTTCCTCGACGCGATCGGCAAGGCGCGGCCGCAGGTGCTCGAGCCGATCGTCGAACTGGAGGTCAATGCGCCCGAACAGCACATGGGCGACGTCAGCGGCGGCCTGGCCAGCAAGCGCGCGCGCATCAGCGGCACCGACAGCGTGCGTGGCAACGAGATCGTGGTGAAGGCGCAGGTGCCGCTGTCGGAACTGGAAGGCTATGCGGCCGAGCTCAAGTCGGTGACCGCCGGGCGCGGGCGCTACTCCCTCGACTTCAGCCACTACGAGCCGGTGCCGGCCAACGTGCAACAGAAGCTGGTGGAGGCCTACAAGCCCAGGCAGGACGAGGACTGATCCCAAGGCCTTGTAGGAGCGAGCTTGCTCGCGAGCGGGCGCCCAGATAGCGGATGCGCCGATCGCGAGCAAGCTCGCTCCAACACAGATGCGGGCTTCACATGCCCTGACCCAAGCTGGCGCTTCCCCCGCACAGGAAGCACACATGCGCCACGGGCCCGGAGTTGTGCTGCACGCTGTGCTGGTCATCGTCATGTTCGCCCCCGCCGCCCCGACCTGGGCGCAGGCGGGCAACAGCCGCTCCATCCCCAACTTCCCGCGCCCGGCCGGATTCCCGGATCCTGCGCTGCGCGTGGAGTACGCGCGCGGCAGCGACGCACCGCCGATGATGGTGCGCACCGGACCCAACTCGTTCGAACCGCTATACCGGCGTGACGGCAACGGCTACACGCCGGCGCGCGCCGCCGGCTACCACATCGCGATGTCGTCGTGCCCGTCGATCCCCGACCGCGGCGGCAGTGCGACCACCCGCATGATCGACCTGGCCGCCGCCGAATGGGCGTACTTCGGCCTGCCGGTGCTGGACATGGCGGTGGAGCCGCAGGCGATCGTGCCGCGCATGCCGCAGGCCGCCGGCGTGGTCGACATCATTGCCCCCGGCCGCAACGCCTCGATCGGCGACCGCGTGCTGCGCCAGGCACCGCGACTGGGCCTGATGGAAGACGACTCGCCGGTGCAAGGCACCATCGCCGGCTACTGGGCCGCCACCGGCAGCGAGGAAGCCCTGCGCGTGCAGAGCATCGTCAACTACGGCTGGCACGAAGCCGGCTGGGCGATGCCCTGGTCGGCGGCATTCATTTCCTGGCTGGCGTGCGAGGCCGGCCTGTCGACCGAGCAGTTCCGGCGCAGCGGCGCGCATTACGAGTACGTGCGCGCCGCGGTGCGTGCCCGCGATGGCCAGGATTCCTCGCACGTTTATGTCGCCTACGACCTGACCGAAACCGTGCCCGCGACCGGCGACCTGTTGTGCACCTCGCGCGGCAATGCCACGTTCGCGTCGATCGCCGATGTGCGCGGTGGCATCAGCGACTCGCTGTCGCTGCACTGCGACCTGGTCGTCAAGACCGATCTCGAGCGCCGCCGGCTGTTCGCCATCGGCGGCAACGTCAACCATGCCGTGACGCTGTCGGTGATCGCGATCGACGGCAAGGGACAACCATTGACCGACCGCGACATCATCGGAGCCCACCGCTGGTTCGCCGTGCTCAAACCGCGCCAGGGTTCGGCGCCGACGCACGACCTCGACGGCACACCGACCGTGCAACAGCTGTACCGCGACTACGCCCGCTACTCCACCAGCACGCGGGCGCCGCCGCCGTTGCCGCTGGTGAGGCGTGGCAAACCCGCGAGTTCGACGACGACCCCGGCCGCCACTCCACCGTCCAAGGGGCAACCCAAGACCCCGCCCCCCAAGGAACCCCAGAAGACACCATGAACCGGGCGCCGGCTTGAGACTTTTCTGATTCATGCGGCACGCGTATCGTCGCGGGCATTACCCGTGGAGTTCCGGATGTCCTCGCGCCGCTCGTTCCTGATTGGTCCACGCAGTGTTTGGCGCGGCCTTGCCGTGGCCGCCCTCGCCTTCGTACTAGCCGCCTGCTCGACGCTCAACGGCCTGGGCGCACTGCTGGGCAACGAAGTCCGGTTCACGCCGATGCAGCTGCAGGCCTCGCTCGACCGCAACTTTCCCAAGCACTACGACAAGCTCGGTGGCCTGGTGTCGCTGACGCTGCTGAACCCGCGCCTGACGATCCCGCAGGGTTCGAACCGTCTGCGTGTCGACTTCGACCTGGGCCTGGGTGCACTGGGCAGCGACAGCAGCCGACCGTCCGGCCACTTCGCGCTGACCAGCGCGCTGCGCTACGACCTGGGCACGCGCGGCCTGCACCTGCAGGAGCCACGCATCGAACAGGTCGACGTGCCCACCCTGGGCGGCGCGATGAATGGCAGCTCGCGCGCCCTGCTCAATTCCTGGCTGGGCGAGTACTCGCGCGAGGAGCCCATCTACCGCTTCGACAACAGCCTGCTCGACAAGCTCGGCTCGCGCCGGATCGGCACCACGGCGATCGAGGGCGGCACGGTCGTCGTGCACCTGGACCAGTGACATGTCCACGTTTCGAACCCTGATCGCCTGCCTGGCCCTGGCCGCGTCGATGGTTGCCTGCAGCGATGACAAGCCACAAGGCCAGCGCAGCGGCGACAGTTCCGAAGCGTTGCCCGCGCCAGCCAGCAAGGCCGACGGCAGCGTGACCGGCATGCCGGACCAACCCGGACCGGGCCAGATCGGACCACCGCCGCAGGCAGTCGACGAGGTTGTGCTCGACGATCAGGGAAATCCCATCGTGTCGACAGACGAGGCCGGCCAGCCGATCCCTGAGCTCGATGCGGCCCCGGACGGCGCGGCGACGGACGAACCGACCGCGCAGGACGCGATGGCCGTCGTCCGCGACTACTACGCCGCCATCAACGGCCGCGACTTCGACCGCGCCTACGCGCTGTGGTCGGACGGCGGCCGTGCCAGCGGCCAGACCCCGCAGCAGTTCGCCGGCGGCTTCAAGGACACCAGCGGCGTCTCGGTCGAGATCCTCGCACCGGGCACCGTCGATGCCGCGGCCGGTTCGCGCTTCATCGAAGTACCGGTGGCGATGACCGCCACCGCCGCCGATGGCAGCCAGCGCAAGTTCGTCGGTGCCTACACCCTGCGTCGCGCAGTCGTGGACGGCGCCACCGCAGAACAGCGGGCGTGGCGGATCGGCTCGGCCGACATCCGCGAAGTCACCACGCCCTGATCCGTTGGACCACGCCCCGCCCCGGATCGTCCTCGACACGAACGTCTGCCTGGACCTGTTCGTGTTCGCCGACCCGCGCGTGGCGACGCTGCGCGCCGCGCTGCAGTCGGGCGACGTGGTCGCGGTGACCGACGCGGAGTGCCGCGAGGAATGGCTGCGCGTGCTGGAGTACCCGCAGCTGCGGCTGGATGAGGCGGTACGTACGGCCGCCATTGCTGCATTCGATGCACAGGTCCAGCTGCTGCCCACGGCTCCCGTGCCGGAAGGTGTGTTGCCGCGCTGCGCCGACCCGGACGACCAGAAGTTCCTGCACCTGGCGCATGCCTGCGGTGCGCGCTGGCTGCTCAGTCGCGACGATGCGCTGCTGGTGCTGGCGCGTCGCACGCAGCGTGATGGGCTGTTCGAAATCCTGACGCCGGATGCGTGGCGGCCGTAACCTTCCGACTTGTCACCGTCATCCCGGCGAACGCCGGGATCCATCTTGAGGTTGCCGTTGGCCTCCGGGCTTCTGCCATGGGAGCGGCGTTGTCCGCAGGGACGGGGAGTGCCCCGTCCCTTAGTCAGACATCCTGTCTGATGCGGGACGCGGGACATCCATGTCCCGCTGCGGCGCACTCCCAGCCCCTGCGGCCAACGCTCTGGCGATTGGCTGCACGGTCTTCGGCGAACGACAAGCAACGAGCAACGACGCTGGGTTCCCGCCTTCGCGGGAATGACGGGCAACTCACATCTCACCGTCATCCCCGCGCAGGCGGGGATCCAAGGACGTTGGCTTCGACTTCGGCTTTGACTCTGCTCTTCGACTTCGAGGTGAGCATTGCAGCCAGCAGCAGTCCCAGACCCGGAGGGCGCCGCACAGGACGTGCGGCGTTTTTCTAAGGGACATGGATGTCCCTTAGAAAAATCCCCTCTGCCACTCCGGTCGTAGGACTGGTTTGTCGAGGAGGCCGTTTCTTTTTGGTTACTTTTTCTTTTGGCCAGAAAAGAAAAAGTGACCCGCCGCTTTAGTGGCGGAAGCTGTTGATGTTGCCTTTAGATCCCACGAGCAGAGGCAAAGTCAAAATGGGTCCCGGCGTTCGCCGGGACGACGGTTGTCAGATCTCGAATCGATAGCTCAGCTTGACCAGCAACTGCTCGTCGTCACGCAGCTCCAGGCTGTCCCGCACCAGCTCCCCGGTGTCCTCCGAGAACGGCTCCTGCTGGTACCCACCGCGCCCATAGACCACATACAGATACGACAACGGCGCCAGCTCATAGCGATAACGAATCTGGAACCCCAGGTTGCGCACGTTGAAATCGTCGACCGCATCGGCGCTGGCGATGGAATTGCCGCCGCCATCGACCCGATAGGCCTGTCGCAACGGCGCATCCAGCCCCAGCGCCTGCAGCTTCACACGCAGCTCCTGCTTGCTGCCGATGTTCCAGTCCATGCCGGCGCTGATCTGCATCATCTTCTCGTCGAACTCGCCGACCAGATTGTCCTGCTGCCACACCAGCCAGCTCGGAATCTGCTCGTAATACGCCCCCAGGTAGACACTGAAGGCGTCATTGATGAAGTACGTCGGCTGCAGGCGGATGTCGAAGCCGATCCTGTCGTTGCCGGCGAGGCCACCGCTGAATGCGTCGGCCTCCAGCTCCCACCCCCAGGTGCCCTTGCGCGGGCGCTGGTACTCCAGGTACGCGTTGAAGTTCGGCGGCAGGTTGACGTTGCCGTTGCCACGCGTGAGCAGGTCGTCGATGAAGGCGCTGTTGATGTTGATCTGCGCGTACTCGAAACTGCCGTTGCGCAGGTTGCCCTGGCGGCTGATGCGCAGCTGCCGTTGCAGGCGCTGGCCGTGGTCGTTGTCGGTGCCGCTGATGCGACCACGCCAGTCCTTGGAGGCATAGCGCGACTCGACCGGCTGGTCGGTGAAACGGCGCATCACCTGCCAGTTGAAGTAGTTGAGATTGGCGCGCGAGAGATAGCCGAAGTCGTTGATCTGCAGCTCTTCGCCGAAATGCATCGCCAGCCACTGCTGGCGCCAGCCGTCGTCCATTTCGTAGTTGACCCACATGGTCGCGCCGGTGTCGTCGGTGGTGCGGCCGTCCTGGTCGATCTGGCTGCCGATGACGCGCGTCTCCACGCTGACACGCTCGTTCGGGCGCCAGTTGTGGTCCACGCCCATCACCGATGCCTCGCGATCGAGGAACGGACGCTCGACTTGGGTCAGCATCACGCCGAGGTTCTGGCTGGCGAAGTCGCGCACCACGCGCAAGGCGCCGAAGGTGCGCCCGACCTCGTCGGCCTCGTCGGCGGCAAACACACCGTACTTGGTCGCGCCGACGCTGCCGTTGAGCTTCACCGCCGCGGTGATGTCGCCGGCGCCATTGCCGTCGTCGGCCGGGCCACCGACACGGCGGGTGTAAAGCAGCTGGCTGAAGTCCGACGGCGTGGTGAACTCGAAGATGCCCTGGTTCTCGGTGAAGAACGGGCGCTTGTCGCTGATGAAGGTTTCGGTGGCGCTGAAGTTCACCACCAGGTCGTCGCTCTCGACCTGGCCGAAGTCGGGGTTGATCGTCGCCGACAGCTGGAACTGGCCGTTGGGCTTCCAGAAGATGTCGGCGCCGCCGTCGAAGTCGCTGTCGCCGCCGACGTTGTCGTACAGCCCGGACACGTACGGCGTGATCGCCAGCAGCGACTGGCTGTACTGCGCCATCTGCAGGGGCTCGAAGTCGGACAGGAAGCGCGGGCGCTCGAAGCTGGCCGCCGGCCACGCCGAGCGCTCGCCGGTGGAGCCGATGACGCGGTCGAAGTAGACCTTGACCGTGCGCATGCCATCGCTGCCATTGCGCATCGGCGCGATGTACCAGGGGATCAGCATCTCCACGTTCCAGCCGGTGTCGTCCTCGCTGACCGCGTGCCGCCAGTTGCCGTCCCAGTCGTCGTTGAACTGCGTTTCGTTGCTGATCACCGCGTCGGCGATGCCGTCGGTCGAGGAGACGGTGAAGTTGTAGCCGGTGCGGCCGTCGCCGTCGTAGTCGATCATCAGGTTGACGCGGTCGACCTGGGCTTCGAAGTCGCGCTGGACCTTCTGCCGTGTCCGCGTCTCGACCGGCTGGTTGTTGCGGAAGGCCACCGCCAGGCCCTCGGGCGTCGCCATCACCCATACCTTGGTCTGCAGCGTGGCCGGCTCGCGGCTGAGCGGCTGCACCTTGCGGAAGTCGGTGATTTCGCGCGCGCCCTGCCATTCGGCCGGATCGATGCGGCCATCGATTTCCACGCCCATCGCCGGGGTGGACAGGGCGGTCAGGATGGCCAGGGTCAACGTTGCGCGGGTGCCGTGCATTTGGAGGGGAATCTCGGAGGGCGGGGTTTCCAGGCCGGTCTTCCCGCCGCAACCGCCGCCATCGAAGGCAGCCATCCGACCAGATCATCCGTGCTGGGCTTGCTGGCGGCACCGTGGTGCCCGAGCGGTGCACAGCCTAAACGCAGTTGCCCCCTAAGCCAGACTGGCGTTAGTCATTGCAACCCTATTTCCCCGACATGCATCACGCCTCAGGTCAAGCAACGCTGAACCAGTCGAATGTCGTCCCGAGCGCAGCGAGGGACCTGTTGTTCGCCGCACAAACAGATCCCTCGCTGCGCTCGGGACGACAGAACAGGACTTGATAGCGTTGCCCGAAGCCCCCTCCACCACCTATTGCATATGCCAGCCGTGGCTGACCACGAAGCTCTGGCCCGTCAGCGCCGCGCTCGGGAACTCGGCGAGGAAACGCACAGTCTGGGCGACGTCCTCGACGGTGGTGAAGATGCCATCGACGGTGTTGCCGAGCATGACCCGGCTCACCACTTCGTCCTCGCTGATGCCCAGTTCCTTCGCCTGCTCGGGAATCTGCTTGTCGACCAGCGGCGTGCGCACGAAGCCGGGGCAGACGACGTGGCTGCGTACCGCGTGCTTCGCGCCTTCCTTGGCCAGTGTGCGCGACAGGCCCAGCAGACCGTGTTTGGCGGTGATGTAGGCCGACTTCAGCGGCGAGGCCAGGTGCGAATGGACCGAGCCCATGTAGATCACGGTGCCGCCGCGGGATTTGCCGTCGGCGCCCACGCCGTACATGTGCGGCAGCACGGCCTTGGTGGTCAGGAAGGCGCCATCGAGGTGGATGGCCAGCATCTTCTTCCAGTCGGCATAGGCGAACTGCTCGATCGGATTGACGATCTGGATGCCGGCGTTGGAGACCAGGATGTCGACGCCGCCCAGCTCGGCGATCACGCGGGCGACGCCGGCGTTGACGGCGGCCTCGTCGGTGACGTCCATCGCCAGGCCCAGTGCGCGTCCGCCGGCTGCCACGATTTCGCCCGCGACCGCTTGCGCGCCGTCGGCATTGAGGTCGGCGATGGCAATCGCCGCACCGGCACGCGCCAGCTCGAATGCGATTTCCTTGCCGATACCGCTGGCGGCACCGGTGACGATGGCGACCTTGCCTTCGAGGCTCATGAGGGGCTCCTTGGATGCGGGGTGGGCACGCCAGTATCGGCCGCGCGCGTTACCTCAAGTGTGGCCGTGCGAGAGGGCAACACACCATTGCCCGAAGGTACGCCTTGCCCGTCATTCCCGCGGCCGCCCTTCCCCGTCATTCCCGCGAAGGCGGGAACCCAGTGACTTCAGGCTCCGCCGACTACGGCAACCGCAAGATGGATCCCGGCTTTCGCCGGGATGACGGTGGCTGGCGGATCCCGGCGTTCGCCGGGACGGTGACCTGATCCGCCAGGAAATCAGGCCAGCTTGGCCCGCTTCGCCTCGTCAGCCATCTTCTTTTTCTTCTTCTCCTGCTTCTTTTTCTTCTTGTCCGACTTGGGCTGCAGCATCGTGCCGGTGCAACCCGGCGACCCGCAGCGGCACTCCCAGATCTTCTTCAGTTCGCTGGTGTGCTTCTCGACCAGGGTGATGCCGTAGTTGTACGACAGCTCCTCGCCCGGGGCGATGTCGCGGATCGCTTCGATGAACACCTTGTCCAGGCGGCGATCCTTTCCCTCGTCCTCTTCCAGCACGGCCTCGCAGTTCGGCGCGCAGCTGTGGTTGATCCAGCGCGCGTCGTTGCCCTTGAAGTTGGCGTCGATGACGTACTCGTCGTTGAGCGTGAACAGGAACGTGTGGCCGGTGTCGATGTCGCCGCTTTCGCCGGCGTCGACTTCCTCGTGGGTGCGGCGCTGGCCCTTGTATTCGATGACGCGCTCGCCCTTGGCGATCGGTTGGACGGCGAATACGCCGTTGCCATGGATGGCGGAGCGACGGGCGGCGATCTTGCGCGGCATGCGGAATCCGGTAGTCATTGCGGGAGGCGGACATTCTGGCCCGGATCGGTCGCGCCGCGCCATCGCGCCTGGCCGTGGGCACGACCTATCCGACCAACCTGCGCCTGAAGCTGTCGACCTTGACCGAGACGCAGTGGCTTGATTACAGCGCCAAGCTGCGCACGCGCCTGCTGATGCCCGATTTCGCGATCCGCGACATGACCCTCGAAGACCGTCGCGCGATCTACCGGTTCGTGCGCTCGCTCGGCCCCGCCGGGCAACCGGCGCCGGCCTTCATCCCGCGGGGACAGAACCCGCAGCCGCCGTACTTCGACCTGGTGCTGCCGGCCGCGCCGCCGGTGGCGTCGAGCGCGACCGCCAGCGAATCCTGAACGGGCTGTCTGAACGGGGTGTTCCAGGGGCGGTACGGAAGCGTTCCGCCCGGGTTCTTGGCTGTGCGGGGCCGAAACCGTACAATTCCGGTACGGATTAACCCGACCGGCCTGCCCCCATGCTCCGCGTCACCAAGCTCACTGACTACGCCACGGTCGTCATGACCGTGCTCGCACACCGTTCCGACGCTGTCCTCAGCGCCTCGGAACTGGCCGAGCGCGCCGGCCTGGAAGCGACGACGGTGTCCAAGGTGCTCAAGCCGCTGGCCCAGGCCGGGCTGGTCGAAGGTTTCCGCGGTGCCAACGGCGGCTACCGCCTCGCCCGCCGCGCCGAGGACATCGGCCTGCTGGAGATCGTGAACGCCATGGAAGGGCCGCTCGGCATGACCGAGTGCAGCGTCCATGCCGGCAACTGCGGCATCGAGCAGTCCTGTGGCGTGCGCGCCAACTGGCGCCGCATCAACGACGTGGTGATCGACGCCCTGCGCGGCGTGACGCTGGCGCAGATGCTGGTGCCGCCACCACCTCCCGAACCCACGGCCAAGCGCATCGACCTGCGCCTGGCCAACGCGTAGCGGGCCGCGCCCGCCATGCAACGACGAATCCTGTAGGCAGCCCAATGGCCACCGAAGTAATCGACACCACATCCTCTCAGAACAGAGAAATCCATGAGCAGCTTGGCCGCAAGTACGAGGCCGGCTTCGTCACGGACATCGAATCCGACAGCCTGCCGCCGGGCCTGAACGAGGACATCATCCGCGCGCTTTCGGCCAAGAAGGACGAGCCGGAGTGGATGACCGACTGGCGCCTGGCCGCGTACCGGCATTTCCTGACCATGCCGATGCCGCACTGGGCCAAGCTCAACATCGCCCCGATCGACCTGCAGGCGCTGAGCTACTACTCCGCGCCCAAGGCCAAGTACGCCTCGCTGGACGAAGTGCCGCAGGAACTGCTCGACACCTACGAGAAGCTTGGCGTGCCGCTGCACGAGCGCGCCAAGCTGGCCGGCGTGGCGGTGGACGCGGTGTTCGACTCGGTTTCCGTCGGCACCACCTTCCGCAAGGAACTGGCCGAGAAGGGCGTCATCTTCTGCTCGCTGTCGGAAGCCATCCACGACCACCCGGAGCTGGTGAAGCAGTACCTGGGCAGCGTCGTGCCGACCGGCGACAACTACTTCGCCGCGCTCAACTCGGCGGTGTTCTCCGACGGCAGCTTCGTGTTCATTCCCAAGGGCGTGCGCTGCCCGATGGAGCTGAGCACCTACTTCCGCATCAACGCCATGAACACCGGCCAGTTCGAGCGCACCCTGATCATTGCCGAGGAAGGCAGCTACGTCTCCTACCTGGAAGGCTGCACCGCGCCGATGCGCGACGAGAACCAGCTGCACGCGGCGGTGGTCGAGCTGGTCGCGCTGGACGATGCCGAGATCAAGTACTCGACGGTGCAGAACTGGTACCCGGGTGACGAGAATGGCGTCGGTGGCATCTACAACTTCGTCACCAAGCGCGGCGAATGCCGCGGCGCGCGCTCGAAGATCTCCTGGACCCAGGTCGAGACCGGTTCGGCGATCACCTGGAAGTACCCCTCGTGCGTGCTGCTCGGCGACGACTCGAGCGGCGAGTTCTACTCGGTCGCGCTGACCCACCACCGCCAGCAGGCCGACACCGGCACCAAGATGATCCACGTCGGCAAGCGCACCAAGAGCAAGATCATCAGCAAGGGCATCAGCGCCGGCCGCGGCCAGAACACCTACCGCGGCCTGGTCAAGGTGCTCGGCGGCGCCGAGGGCGCGCGCAACCACACCCAGTGCGACAGCCTGCTGATCGGCAAGAAGTGCGGCGCCCACACCTTCCCGTACATCGAGGTCAGGCACCCGACCGCGACCGTCGAGCACGAGGCGACCACCTCGAAGATCAGCGACGACCAGCTGTTCTATTGCCGCAGCCGCGGCATCGGCGCGGAGGACGCGGTGTCGATGATCGTCGACGGCTTCTGCAAGTCGGTGTTCCGCGAACTGCCGATGGAATTCGCGGTGGAAGCCAAGAAGCTGCTGGAAGTGAGCCTGGAAGGCTCGGTCGGCTGACATTTGATCCCTTCTCCCGCGCGCGGGAGAAGGTGCCCGAAGGGCGGATGAGGGCAGCTCTTCGCCATTGCCCTCACCCCAACCCCTCTCCCGCACGCGGGAGAGGGGCTCAAGAAAGAACAAACCGGAACCAACCCATGCTCAAGATCGAAAACCTCCACGTATCCGTCGCCGGCAAGGAAATCCTCAAGGGGCTGTCGCTCGACGTCCAGGCCGGCCAGGTGCACGCGATCATGGGCCCCAACGGCGCCGGCAAGTCGACCCTGGGCAACATCCTGGCCGGTCGCGAAGGCTATGAAGTCACCGCCGGTACGGTCACCTTCGACGGCCGCAACCTGCTCGAGCTGGAGCCGGAAGAACGCGCGGCGGCGGGCGTGTTCCTGGCCTTCCAGTACCCGGTCGAAATCCCGGGCGTGAACAACACCTACTTCCTGCGCACCGCCCTCAACGCCCAGCGCAAGGCGCGTGGCGAGGCGGAGCTGGACTCGATGCAGTTCCTCAAGCTGGTGCGGCAAAAGCTGGCCGTGCTGCACCTCAAGGACGAGCTGCTGCATCGCGGCGTCAACGAAGGCTTCAGCGGCGGCGAGAAGAAGCGCAACGAGATCTTCCAGCTGGCCCTGCTCGAACCGCGTCTGGCGATCCTCGACGAGACCGACTCGGGCCTGGACATCGACGCGCTCAAGGCCGTCGCCGACGGCGTCAACGCACTGCGCGACGCCGGCCGCGCGTTCCTGGTCATCACTCACTACCAGCGCCTGCTCGACTACATCAAGCCCGACGTCGTGCACGTACTCGCCGACGGCCGCGTGGTCGAGAGCGGTGGACCGGAACTGGCCCTGCAGCTGGAAGAGCACGGCTATGCCTGGGTCAAGGATCGCATCGCACCGCAGGCGGCGGCCTGACATGAGCGCCCTGCTCGACTCCTTCGCCACTGCCTTCGATTCGCTGGCCGCGCGCGACGCCGCCGGCCTCGGCGACAGCCGCAAGGCCGCGCTCGACGCGGCAATCCGAGACGGCATCCCGCATGCCCGCGTCGAAGCGTGGAAGTACACGCCGCTGCGCTCGCTGGAACGTCGCACCTTTACCGCCAGCGACGCCACCGTTCCGGCCTTCGACGCCGCCCTGCTCGATGGCATCCCGGCCCCGCGCATCGTCTTCGTCAACGGTCGCCTCGATGCCTCCCATAGCGACATCGGCGGACTCGGCGCTGGCATCACGCTGCAGCCGCTCTCGCAGGTGCTGCGCGAAGGCGAACCGCGCGAGGCCAACTTCCTCGCCCGCCGCTTCGACCGCGCCGACGAGATCTTCGCCCGCCTCAACTCGGCGCTCGCCGACGACGGCATCGTGCTGCGTGCCACGCACGGCGCCCGGGCCGCGTCGCCTCTGCACCTGGTATTCATCGGCGCCGCCAGCGATGGCGACCGCGCCTGGCACCTGCGCAACCTGATCGAGTTGCGTGAAGGCGCGACCCTGACCGTGGTCGAGCACCAGCTCGGCGCCGGCGCGCACAGCCACCTGGCCAACGCCGTGACCCACGTCCACCTGGGCCCGAACGCGACGCTCAACCACGCCCGCGTGCAGGACGAAGGCGCCACCGCCACGCTGATCTCGCGCACCGATGCGGTGATGGCGAAAGCCTCCGAGTATCGCCGGCTCGACCTGGAGCTCGGTGCCGGCCTGTCGCGCCATGAGTTCAACGTCGCCCTGCACGGCGACGGCGCGAAGCTCCATGCCAACGGCGTCCTGCTCGCCACCGGCAAGCGCCATCTCGACACCCGCCTGGGCATCGACCACGTCGGTCGCGACAGCAGTTGCGATCTGACCTGGCGCGGGCTCGGCGCCGGCCGCTCCAAGGCCGCCTTCCACGGCGGCATCCTGATCCGCGAAGGCGCCGACGGCACCGCCGCCAACCTGTCCAACAAGAACCTGCTGCTCAGCGAAGGCGCCGAGATCGACACCCAGCCGGTGCTGGAGATCCACGCCGACGAAGTCCAGGCCGCGCACGGCGCCACCGTCGGCCAGCTCGACGCGACCGCACTGTTCTACCTGCGCAGCCGCGGCGTGCCGGCCGAACAGGCGCGGGCGCTGCTGACCGCGGCGTTCTGCCGCGAGACCCTGGCCGTGTTCGACGATCGCGTCCTGCGCGAGACCCTGACCGCCCGCCTCGATGCCGCGCTGGCAACGCTGGAGACCGCATGAACGCCTCCCTCGACAGCACCATCGACTGGGCCCGGATTCGCGCCGACTTCCCGCTGCTGACCCGCCAGGTCCACGGCAAGCCGCTGATCTACTTCGATTCGGCCAACACCGGGCAGAAGCCCGAGACGGTCATCGCCGCGGTCGACGACTTCTACCGCCACCACAACGCCAACGTCAGCCGTGCCGTGCACGCGCTCGGTACCGAGGCGACCGATGCCTACGAGGGCGCGCGCAACAAGCTGGCGAAGTTCTTCAACGTGCGCGGCGACGAACTGGTGCTGTGCAGCGGCACCACCTTCGCCCTGAATCTGGTCGCTTACTCGTGGGCGCTGCCGCGACTGCAGCCCGGTGATGCGATCGTGCTGACCCGCATGGAGCACCACGCCAATATCGTGCCGTGGCAGCTGGTCGCCAAGCGCACGGGCGCGACGATCAAGGTCGCCGAGCTCAACGAGCGCGGCGAACTCGACCTCGATCGCCTGTACGCGCTGCTCACGCCGGAAGTGAAGCTGCTGTCGCTCACCCACGTCTCCAACGTGCTCGGCACGGTCAATCCGGTGCGCGAGATCTGCCGCGAGGCACGCAAGCGCGGCATCGTCACGGTCGTCGACGGCTCGCAGGCCGCGCCGCATCGCGTGCTCGACATCGCCGCGGTCGGCTGCGACTTCTACGCCATCACCGGCCACAAGATGTCCGGCCCTACCGGCACCGGCGCGCTGTGGGCGCGTCGTGAGCACCTGGCGGCGATGCCTCCGTTCATCGGCGGCGGCGAGATGATCAAGGAAGTGCGCTTCGAAGGCACGGTCTTCAACGACCCGCCGCACAAGTTCGAGGCCGGCACGCCGAACATCGCCGGCTTCATCGGCCTGGGTGCGGCGGTCGACTACCTGTCGTCGCTGGGGATGCACAACATCGAGGCGCGCGAACAGGCATTGCTCGCCCACGCCACCGAGGAGCTGTCGAAGGTCGAGGGCCTGCGCATCTTCGGCGAGGCCGGCGAGAAGGCGGCAGTGATCAGCTTCCTGGTCGAAGGCGCGCACGCGCACGACCTGGCCACCCTGCTCGACCTGGAAGGCGTGGCGATCCGCTCCGGCCATCATTGCGCCCATCCGCTGATGCACCACTTCGGCGTCGCCGCGACCTGCCGCGCCTCGCTGGCCTTCTACAACACCCACGACGAGGTCGAAGCCTTCGTTGCGGCGCTGCGCAAGGTCCGTAAACTGCTCGCATGACCGTTCCCCAGACTGCCGCGCTCGACGCGCCCGCCATCCAGTTCCGCAACGCCACCCATGCCGACATCGATGCGCTGGTCGCACTGGTCGAGTCGGCCTACCGCGGCGACGCCAGCAAGCAGGGCTGGACCACCGAAGCCGACCTGCTCGGCGGCCGCCGCACCGGCGCCGACGATATCCAGGCCTGCATCGATCGTCCGCAGAGCGTGATCCTGGTGGCCGAACGCGATACCGCCGACGGTCGCCGCGAGCTGCTCGCCTGTGCCCATGTCGCGGTCGAACACGGCGCCGGCTACTTCGGCATGTTCTCGGTCAACCCGACCCTGCAAGGCGGCGGCATCGGCAAGATCGTCATCAACGAGGCCGAGCGCCTGGTCCGCGAGGACTGGGGCATGGACGCGATGCGCATGACCGTGATCGACGTGCGCGAGGAACTGATCGCCTTCTACGAGCGCCGCGGCTATCGCCGCACCGGCATCAAGAAGCCGTTCCCGTACGGCGACGTGCGCTTTGGCGAACCCAAGCGCGACGACCTGCGTTTCGAAATCCTGGAAAAGCCCCTCTGATGTCGTCCCGAGCGCAGCGAGGGACCTGCTTTGCTGCGCCGGAGCCCTTGAAGCAGGTCCCTCGCTGCGCTCGGGACGACAAGGAAAGGAACACATGAGCGATTGGGTTTTCGTCTGCGCCACCTCGCAGCTGCTTCCGGGCGAGTCGACCGTCGCCTGGGACGGCGATACCCCTATCCTGGTGGTCAACTACGACGGCGATTACTACGCCCTCGAGGACAAGTGCTCGCACGAGGACTTCGAACTGTCCGCCGGCACCTTCGACGGTGAAGAAGCGACGATCGAATGCGTCCTGCACGGCGCGAAGTTCGACGTGCGCGATGGCCGGCCGCTGTGCGCACCGGCCTATGAACCTGTGGCGAAGTTCCCGGTCAAGGTCGAGGACGGCGGGATCTGGACCCGCGACGATCGCGCCTGAACCAAGCTGGCCTTCCGCTGCAAAAACAGCGACCTCTGAGTCCAGGGTGCCACCCATCACAAATGCGAATGGATCGCATTAGGATTTCCCGGCACACGGCGCACCAATGACGCCGCACACTCAGGGAAGTCCATGTCCAACAGGAAGTTCGCAGCCTCGCCGCTTGCCGGCGCAGTCGCGGCGGCCATCGCCGCCATCGTTGTTTCAGCCCCTGCCCTGGCCGATCCGGCCGGTGAGCCGCGGGCCAAGGACCTCGACAAGATCGAGGTGCACGGCCAGTACGTCGAAAAGCCCTCGTCGGTGAAGTACACAGGGCCGCTGCTCGACACGCCGCAGACGATCACAGTGGTCACCAAGGACGTGATGGACCAGCAGAACCTGATCGGCCTGCGCGACGTCCTGTCCACCCTGCCCGGCATCACCTTCGGTGCCGGCGAAGGCGGCGGCGGCTACGGCGACAGCATCACCCTGCGCGGCTTCAACGCCAACAGCGACATCGCCACCGACAGCGTGCGCGACAGCGCCCAGTACACCCGCAGCGACAACTTCAACCTCGATGCAGTGGAACTGATCAATGGCGCCAACTCGGCCTATTCCGGCGCGGGCTCGGTCGGCGGCAACATCAACCTGGTCAGCAAGGTCGCGCGCGAGGGTGATTCCACCGTGCTGCAGGGCGGCGCAGGCACCGACGGCTTCGGCCGCATCACCGTCGACAGCAACACCGACTTCGACAACGGCAGCGCGTTCCGCATCAACGCGATGGTTCACCAGAACGACGCCCCGGGCCGCGACTACGAGACCTTCGAGCGCTGGGGCATCGCCCCGTCGCTGGCCTTCGGCCTGGGCAGCGACACCCGCTTCACCGCGAGCTACTTCCACCAGAGCGACGACAACATCCCGCAGTACGGCGTGCCCTACTTCAGCGCCTACGGCGGTCCATTGCCCGGTGTCGACCTGTCCAACTATTACGGCTACCACAACATCGACAGGCAGGAGATCGATGTCGACATGCTCACGGGCGTGTTCGAGCACGACTTCAGCGACCGGATGACGCTGCGAAGCCTCGCCCGCTACCAGCAGGTCGAGCAGTTGTCGGTGGTCGATGCGCCCCAGGGCACCTGGTGCCTGGAAGGCGGCATCAATCCGGCCACCGGCCGGGCCTGTCCACGCCCGCTCATGCCCAACACCTACCAGCCCGGCGGCCCGCGCGGCTATTCGCGCGACACCCGCAACAGCATCGCCATCAGCCAGACCGACCTGACCTCGCGCTTCGTCACCGGCCCGGTCGAGCACGCGCTCGTCGCCGGCATCTCCTTCTCGCACGAGACCTTCGACCTGGACACGGCCAGCCGGCTGCGCAATCCGGACGGCAGCCCGGTCCCGCTGCCGATCATGAGCCTGACCAGCCCCGACTCGCTCTGGATGGGTCCGGTAAACCGGTTCCTGACCGGCCGCACCGCCGGCACCCAGGACAACCAGGCCATCTACGTGTTCGACACGCTCGAGTTCAACGAGCAGTGGATGCTGAACCTGGGTGCCCGTTACGAGCACAACGAGGGCGACAGCGTCACCTGGCGGGTCAAGACCTACACCGCTCCGAGCGCCGCCAACCCGCGTCCGGACAACACCGGCATCGGCACGATCCTGGGTCGCAACGATGTCGCCGCCAACGAGGACGACCTGTTCTCCTACCGCGCCGGACTGGTCTTCAAGCCTGCCGAGAACGGCTCGATCTATGCGTCGTTCTCCAATAGCAAGACGCCGTCGAAGGCCTCGGTCAACGGCTCATGCACGCTGCCCAGCGAAGCCACCATCATCGCCGGCACCGTCAGCTGCAACGTCGACCCGGAAACCGCGGTCAACTACGAGATCGGCACCAAGTGGGACGTCGCCGATCGCCTTGCATTGACTGCTTCGGTGTTCCGCAACGAACGCGAGGAGTACAAGGTTCCGGACCCGCTCAATCCGCTCAACCCGAGCGGCGAGCAGCAGCTCGACGGTAAGGCGCGCGTCGACGGCGTCACCCTTGGCGCCGCCGGTCAGATCAGCCAGGACTGGTCGATCTTCGCCAACGTCAGCTACCTCGACAGCGAAGTGCTGCAGGGCGTGTCCGACGACCGCCCTGATCCGCTCGAGGGCCGGCCGCTCAGCGGCACACCCGAGCGTTCGGGCAGCCTGTGGACCACCTACGACCTCAGCCAATGGACCTTCGGTTATGGCGTCAGCTACCTGGGAAGCTACGAGTACTACGTCGGCACCGGCGCCAGGGCCGGCACGATCAAGGGTTACACGACGCACCGGGCGATGGTCGGCTATGACCTCAACCAGCAGCTGAGCCTTCAGCTCAATGCCAACAATCTGTTCGACAAGGCGTACTTCATCCGCGGTCGCAACAACGGCTGGGCGACGCCGGGCGATACCCGCTCGGTAGTCCTCAGCGCCGCCTATCGGTTCTGACCGCCCTCATGGCCGGGTGGCCGCGGCAAGGCCACCCGCGCTGCTCCGTTGGTCGGATGGCCCCGGGTTGGCCGACTGCACATTCATTTTTCGTTGCAAATGGGAATCGCTCTCATTACCATTGTCGATCGCAGCGGCAGCGTGCCGCACTCCGACTATCAGGATTCCCCCCATGTACAACAGGAAGTTCGCCGTTTCGCCGCTTGCCGGCGCAGTCGCGGTGGCCGTCGCCGCCCTAGTCGTCTCCGCCCCCGTGCTGGCTGACCCGGCCGGCGAGCCGCAGGCAAAGGACCTCGACAAGATCGAGGTGCATGGCCAGTACGTCGAAAAGCCCTCGTCGGTGAAGTACACCGAGCCGCTGCTCGACACGCCGCAGACGATCACCGTGGTCACCAAGGACGTGATGGACCAGCAGAACCTGATCGGCCTGCGCGATGTCCTGTCCACCCTGCCTGGCATCACCTTCGGCGCCGGCGAAGGCGGCGGTGGCTATGGCGACAGCATCATCCTGCGCGGCTTCAACGCCAACAGCGACATCACCACCGACAACGTCCGCGACAGCGCCCAGTACACCCGCACCGACAGCTTCAACCTCGAGGCGATCGAGCTGATCAACGGTTCGAACTCGGTGTATTCCGGCGCCGGCTCGGTCGGCGGCAACATCAACCTGGTCAGCAAGACCGCGCGCGAGGGCGACTTCACCGTGCTGCAGGCAGGCGCGGGCACCGACAGCTACGGCCGCATCACCGTCGACAGCAACACCGACTTCGACAACGGCACCGCCTTCCGCGTCAATGCGATGGTCCACCAGAACGACGCCCCAGGCCGCGACTACGAGACCTTCGAGCGCTGGGGAATCGCCCCGTCGCTGGCCTTCGGCCTGGGCAGCGACACCCGCTTCACCGTGAGCTACCTGCACCAGAGCGACGACAACATCCCGCAGTACGGTGTGCCGTACTTCAGTGGCTTCGGCGGCCCGCTGCCGGGCGTCGATCCGTCCAACTACTACGGCTACCACAACATCGACAGGCAGGAGATCGATGTCGACATGCTCACCGGCGTGTTCGAACACGACTTCAGCGACAGCACGACGCTGCGCAGCCTGGCCCGCTACCAGCAGGTCGACCAGCTCAGCGTCGTCGACGCGCCGCAGGGCACCTGGTGCCTGGAAGGCGGCATCAACGCCGCCACCGGCCTGGCCTGTCCGAGCCCGCTCACGCCCAACACCTACCAGCCCAGCGGTCCGCGCGGCCATTCGCGCGACACCAGCAACAGCATCGCCATCAGCCAGACCGACCTGACCTCGCGCTTCGCCACCGGCTCGGTCGAGCACGCGCTGGTTGCCGGTATCTCGTTCTCGCACGAAAGCTTCGACCTGGACACCGTCAACCTGCTGCGCAACCCGGACGGAAGTCCGGCCGTGCTGCCGATCATGAGCCTGACCAACCCGGACTCGCTGTGGACCGGTCCGATCAATCCGTTCCTGGCCGGCCGCTCCGAAGGCACCCAGGACAACCAGGCCATCTACGTCTTCGACACGCTCGAGTTCAACGAGCAGTGGATGCTGAACCTGGGCGCCCGCTACGAGCACAACGAAGGCGACAGCGTCAGCTGGAACGTCAAGACGTACACCGCGCCGACGGCGACCAACCCGAGTCCGGACAACACCAATATCGGCGCGATCCTCGGCCGCGCGCCGGTCGCCGCCAACGAGGACGATCTGTTCTCCTACCGCGCCGGCCTGGTCTTCAAGCCCCGCGAGAACGGCACGATCTATGCGTCGTACTCCAACAGCAAGACGCCGTCGAAGGCCTCGGTCAACGGCTCGTGCACGCTCACCAGCACCACCGGCACCGCCAACTGCAGCGTCGATCCGGAAACCGCGGTCAACTACGAGATCGGCACCAAGTGGGACATCGCCGATCGCCTGGCGCTGACCGCCTCGGTGTTCCGCAACGACCGCGAGAACTACAAGGTGTCCGATCCGGGCAATCCGGACAACCCCAGCGGCGAGCAGCAGCTCGACGGTGAGGCGCGCGTCGACGGCGTCACCCTCGGCGTCGCCGGCCAGATCACCCACGACTGGTCGATCTTCGCCAACGTCACCTACCTCGACAGCGAAGTGCTGCAGAGCGTGTCGGACAACTGCCTGGCCAACCCCAGCGCCGCCTGCGGCAACTCGGCGGCCAACCCGGACCCGCAGAAGGGCAAGCCGATCAGCGGCACGCCGGAGCGTTCGGGCAGCCTGTGGACCACCTACGACCTGAACCAGTGGACCTTCGGCTACGGCATCACCTACCAGAGCAGCTTCTACGACTCCCGCGTCGCCAATGCGCCCGACATCAAGGGCTACACCACCCACCGGGCGATGGTCGGCTACGACATCAACGAGCGCCTGAGCCTGCAGCTCAATGCCAACAACCTGTTCGACAAGGAATACTACATCCGCGTCCGCAACAACGGCTGGTCGACGCCGGGCGATACCCGCTCGGTGGTATTGAGTGCCGCCTACAGGTTCTAATCCGATATTGAAGAGTGAGCCCTGATGGGTACGTCCTGACGGGTCCCCCGCGCCGCCCGGCCCCTGGCCGGGCGGTCGCATTGAAGGAGTCAGCCGATGTTGTTGCAGGTCCCGCAAGTCCTCACCGTCGAGCAGGTGGCGCATTTCCGCGCGCGGCTGGCGCAGGCCGGTTGGGCCGATGGCCGCATCACCGCCGGCTACCAGTCGGCACAGGCCAAGGACAATGCGCAGCTGGCGGAGACCGACCCGGTCGCGCGTGAACTGGGCGCACTGATACTCGAAGCGCTGGCGCGCAACTCGACGTTCTTCTCCGCGGCGCTGCCGCAGCGGATCTACCCGCCGTTGTTCAACCGCTACGGCGGCGGCCAGTCGTTCGGCTTCCATGTCGACAATGCGGTGCGTTACGACCGCAGCGGCGGTGGCGCCGAGCCGATCCGCACCGACCTGTCGGCCACGCTCTTCCTCACCGCGCCGGAGGACTACGACGGCGGCGAACTGATCATCGAGGACACCTACGGCGTGCAGCAGGTCAAGCTGCGGGCCGGCGACATGGTGCTCTACCCTGGCACGAGCCTGCACAAGGTCACCCCTGTGACCCGTGGCGAGCGCATCGCCTCGTTTTTCTGGATCCAGAGCCTGCTACGCGAGGATGCGCAGCGCCGCCTGATGTTCGACCTGGACGTATCGATCCGGCGCCTGACCCAGGACGTTCCCGATCACCCTGCGCTCGTACAGTTGACCGGCGTTTACCACAACCTGCTGCGGCGCTGGGCAGAGACCTGATGACGGCGGGACCATGAGCGCCTCTTCCGCCGCACCCGACATCGCCGCACGCCAGCAGCGCCGCGGCTTCTGGCTGCGCACGCTGCACCAGTGGCACTGGATCAGCTCGGCGGTGTGCCTGGTCGCGATGCTGCTGTTCTCCGTCACCGGCATCACCCTGAATCACTCCAGCGTCATCGAGGCCAAGCCGCAGACGCTCAACCGCACGGTCGACATGCCGCCGTCGCTGTTGAAGGCGCTGGGCAAGCGCGAGGACGGCAGCGCGCCATTGCCGGGCAGCGTCAGCGACTGGCTCAACGACGTGCTACCCGTCGCCATCGGCGAGCAGCCTGCGGAATGGTCGGAGCAGGAGGTCTACCTGTCGCTGCCGCGTCCCGGCGGCGATGCCTGGCTGAGCATCGACCGCACCACCGGCGCAGTCGAATACGAGCGCACCTCGCGCGGCTGGATCGCCTACCTCAACGACCTGCACAAGGGTCGCAACGCCGGCGCCGCATGGCGCTGGTTCATCGACATCTTCGCCATCGCCTGCCTGGTGTTCTGCATCACCGGTTTGTTCCTGCTGCAGATGCATGCGCGCCAGCGCCCTTCGACATGGCCCTACGTGGTGCTTGGCCTGGTGCTGCCGTTGCTGCTGGCGCTGCTGTTCATCCACTGATCGCTGTCAACGCTTCCACGCCCCCCGGAGATCCCATGCGTGTCCAATTGACCATTGCGCTGAGCGGCCTGCTCGCCCTGCCGGCCCATTCGGCGGAGATCAACCTCAACCTGCAGATCCCGCAGCTCAACGTCGCCGAGTATCACCGGCCCTACGTGGCGATCTGGGTCGAGGGCCCGGACCAGAAGGCTGCCGCCAACCTCGCCGTCTGGTACCAGCAGAAGGCGACCAACGAAGGCGCCGGCACCAAGTGGCTGCCGGACCTGCGCCAGTGGTGGCGGCGCAGCGGTCGCACCCTGAAGGTGCCGGTCGACGGCGTGACCGGCCCGACCCGTCCGGTCGGCAAGCACGCATTGCAGTTCACCGACAGCCACCCCGAGCTGGCCTCGCTGCCGGCCGGCGATTACACGCTGGTGGTGGAAGCCGCACGCGAAGTCGGCGGGCGCGAGCTGCTCAAGATTCCGTTCAAGTGGCGCGGCGCCAGCGACGGCAGCGCGCAGGGCAACAGTGAGCTCGGCCTGGTCACGCTGGCCAGCAAGCCCTGATTCGCCCCCTGATCCGCCCCCACCCCCATTCGTTCCGCTGGAGTGTTCCCCATGAAGCAGACCCTCAAGTTCGCCGCACTCGCACTCGCGCTCTCCCTGCCGCTGGCCGCACAGGCCCACAAGGCCTGGCTGCAGCCGTCGCAGACCGTGCTCGCCGGCAACAACCCGTGGGTGACCGTCGATGCGGCGGTGTCCAACGACCTGTTCTACTTCAACCACGTGCCGTTGAAGACCGACAACCTCAGCATCACCGCACCCGACGGCAGCCAGGTCGCCGCACAGAACAGCGCCACCGGCAAGTACCGCACCGTGTTCGACGTCGAGCTCAAGCAGACCGGCACCTACAGGATCGGCGTGGTCAACGACTACGTGGTCGGCCAGTGGGACGAGGACGGCAAGCCCAAGCGCTGGCGCGGCACCGCCACGGCATTCGCGACCGAAGTGCCCAAGGGCGCGAAGAACCTGCAGGTCTCGCAGTCGATCAGCCGCGTCGAGACCTTCGTCACCAACGGCTCGCCCAACGACACCGCGCTCAAGCCAGGCGGCAAGGGCTTGGAGCTGGTGCCGATCACCCATCCCAACGACCTGTTCGCCGGTGACGAAGCGAAGTTCCGCATGCAGATCGACGGCAAGCCGGCGGCCGGCATCGATGTCGAGATCGTGCGCGGCAACACCCGCTACCGCAACGCGCAGGACGAGATCAAGGTCAAGACCGACGCCAAGGGCGAGTTCACCGTGACCTGGCCGGAAGCGGGCATGTACTGGCTGGAAGCCACCAGCGAGGACAAGAAGACGACGGTGCCGCAGGCCAAGCAGCGTCGCGTCAGCTACGTCGCCACGCTGGAAGTGCTGCCGCAGTAAGGCGACGAAGCCAAGACATCGAAGCAAGCGCAATGCAAGCTGCAGGCAACAACCGTGGCGCCGTCGACCTCCTCGGCGGCGCCACCATGGGAACCACCTGGTCGGTGAAGCTGGTCACGCGCCCGCACACCGACCTGCACGCGTTGCACTCCCGCATCCAGGCACGCCTGGATGACGTGATCGCACAGATGAGCAACTGGACCGTCCACTCCGACCTGAGCCGCTTCAATGCCGCCGAGGCCGGAAGCTGGCACCCGCTGCGGGACGATTTCTGGACGGTGCTGACATGTGCGCTCGAGATCGCACGTACCAGCGATGGTGCATACGACCCGACGATCGGCGCCATCGCCGATGCCTGGGGCTTCGGCCCCTCCGGTCGCAGTGGCGTGCCACAGGACGTACCGGCGGAAGTGCTCGCGTCGGTCGGCTGGCAACGTCTGGTCCTCGACGCGCAGACACGGCGTGCATTGCAGCCGGGCGGCACGCAGCTGGATCTGTGCGCGATCGCCAAGGGCTTCGCCGTCGACGCGGTGGCCGCGCAACTGCAGTCCGACGGCATCGACAGCGCACTGGTCGAAGTCGGTGGCGAGCTGTACGGACGCGGCCGCAAGCCCGACGGCGCGCCGTGGCGCGTGATCGTCGAGGCCTGTGCCGGCGATGAAGATGACGACAACCAGGCGCGCGTGCTCGATCTCGACGGGCTGGCGGTGGCGACGTCGGGCGACCGCTGGCATCGCGGCGAACGCGACGGGCAGCGCTACAGCCACACCATCGACCCGCGCAGCGGTCGACCGGCACTGGGCGCTCCGGCCGCGGTCACCGTGGCCGCCGCCAGCGCGATGCTCGCCGACGGTTGGGCCACGGCGCTGACCGTGATGGGTGCGCAGGACGGTCACGCATTCGCGTGCAGGCACGGTCTGGCGGCGCGATTCGTCGCATCCGGCAATGGCGGCCAGGACGAGCGCATGACACCGGCGTTCGCGGAGCTGCTGCGGGCATGAGCACCGGTATCACCACCCGTCGGGCATGGCTCGGCAATGCACTGGTGCTGTCGGGCCTGCTGGTTCTGGCGCTTGCATTCGGCCATTGGCAGACCGATGCATGGTGGCTGGCATCACCGCGCCTTGGCAGTTGGCTGCTCGCCGCGCTCGTCGTGCTGGCGTACCTGGGGCTGTGCGCGGCGATTGTTTCCAGCGCGAGAACGCAGGCGCGATCGGCTTCCATTGGCAACGACGACGGCGGCGGCGACAGGGGCGCCGATGCGGTCCTGCTGTCGTGGGCCAGCCAGACGGGATTTGCGCAGCAGCTGGCCGAACATACCGCGGACGCGCTGCGTGGTGCGGGCATGGCGGTTCGCGCGATGCCATTGCATCGCGTCGATGCCGACGTGCTGCGAAGTCACCGGCGCGCATTGTTCATCGCCAGCACGACAGGCGAAGGCGATCCGCCCGACCACGTGCTCGGTTTCACCCGCCATGTGCTCGACCAGTCGATCGCCCTGGAAGGGCGGGAATACGCAGTGCTGGCGTTGGGCGACCGCGCCTACGAGCAGTTCTGCGGCTTCGGCCGCCGCCTCGACCAGTGGTTGCACCACCACGGCGCCAGGCCGCTGTTCGACCGCATCGATGTCGACGCCGGCGACGCAGGAGCACTGCGTCATTGGCAGCATCGGTTGGGGCAGCTCAGTGGCCACGCCGACTTCGCCGACTGGAGCGCACCGGCCTACCAGTCTTGGCGCCTGGCCGAACGTCGCTGGTTGAACAAAGGCAGTGTCGGCGGTCCCGCCTACCACGTCGCACTCGTGCCGCAGGACATTGCCCATCTTGCTTGGACTGCCGGCGACATCGCCGAGATCGGCCCGCGACATCCGGATGATGCAGTCGCGCAATGGCTCGCCGCCAGCGGGCTCGATGGGAATGTCGCAGTCAAGGCTGGTGATTGCGTCGAGCCGCTGTCGACGGTGCTGGCGCGATCGCGGCTTCCGTCCCGGCGCGATGTGCTGGGTCAGGGCGCGCAGACGGTGGCGGACAACCTGCAGCCATTGCCGCATCGCGAATACTCGATCGCCTCATTGCCCGGCGACGGCAACCTGCAACTGCTGGTGCGGCAGATGCGTCACCCGGACGGTCGCCTCGGCAGCGGCAGCGGCTGGCTGACGGCCAACGCCGTGCAGGGTGAGCGCATCGACCTGCGCATCCGCCGCAACACGTCCTTCCATCCACCGGCCGACGATCGCCCGGTAGTGTTGATCGGCAACGGCACGGGCCTGGCCGGCCTGCGTGCGCTGCTCAAGGCACGCATCGCCGCAGGTCACCATCGCAACTGGCTGCTGTTTGGTGAGCGCCAGGCCGGGCACGATTTCCACTATCGCGACGAGATCGAAGGCTGGCTGCGCGAAGGGCGTCTGAAGGAACTCGATCTCGCGTTCTCCCGTGACGACCCGTCTCGACGAACCTATGTGCAGCATCTGCTGCGCGAGCGGATCGAACAGTTGCGCACGTGGATAGCGCAAGGGGCATCGGTCTATGTCTGCGGCAGCCTCGAAGGCATGGCGCCGGAAGTCGATGCGGTGCTGCGTGAAGCGGTCGGGCTCGACGTGCTGGAAACCATGGCCGCTTCCGGGCGTTATTGCCGCGACGTGTATTAGGGCAACGCTGATCAAGCTTGTTTTGTCATCCCGAGCGCAGCGAGGGATCTGTTTTCCTCGGCGAGACAGCAGGTCCCTCGCTGCGCTCGGGACGACATAGCTCTCCCACCTTCGATCACGCTTGCGGCAGCGGTTCGATCCGGATCAGCAGGACTTCGCCGCCGCCATCGAGGACATGCCGGACGCGCTGTGACCCGGCTGCGATGATCGCGGTGTCCTGCGCCGCCAATGGCGGCAGGCCGGAGTCGTCGGCGAACCGCGCCTGCCCTGCGATCAGGTGCACGACCCAGGTGCTCTCCGGGTCGGCAAACAACACCATCGGCCCGACCAGCGGACGGTGCCACAGATCCGCGCGCACCCGGTCGCGGCGCCACATCAGGTTGAAGTCATGAGTGAGCCCATCGACAAGCTCACCGCTCACGCCGCGCTCGCCGGCAAACCGCATCCGATCGTGCGGTGGCAGCAGCTCCTTCACTTCGCCATCGTCGAATCGCAGGCGCAGGCCGTTGCCAGCCAGCAGGACCAGTTCGCGGTCGATTCCGGGGAACGCGGAGAACGGGGCGTCACTTTCGATCTCGGCGATCGAAAGGCGCCAGTCCCAAGGCGCGCCGGCGATGGGAGCGTGGGCGAGGATCTCGCGCGTCCACCCCATCTGGTTCCGCCAGCGCTCGCGGCGGTACTCGTTGGCCGGGATTACCCAGGACCGGCTGCTGCGTTCGGGTGCCATCACCAGTGAGGTCGCCTGTGCGGAGTCTCGTGGCCGACAGTCTAGCGGCGGTCGCTCCACGGCTGCTCTGCCGGGACAGGAGGATGTGGTTGGCGCGCGCCGGGTGGCGCAGCGGGTGACGCGAACCGGACCGACTCGCGCGGGGCGAGGCGCCACCCCGTCGCAGTCCGTTGCAGCGGAGTGGCAGTACTTCCTTGTCCAGGGATACTCCCCTGACTCCCTTCGGGCGTCCGTGCCGGTTCGCCTGCCGCCGCCGCTCGCGTCGACGGTGGCGGCAGGCGAGCTTCAGCGGCTGGCTGTCCTGGCAGGCGCGACAGGCTTGGCGACGGGCTTGGCTGCGGGCTTGCCGGCCGCAACCGGTTTCGCCAGGGCCGGCTTCGTTGCCGCCACCTTCGCCGGAGCGGCGGCGCCGGTGAAGACAATGCGGTCGAGGTTCTTCTCGACGGTCTTGAGGCCGACGCCCTTGACCAGCGCCAGTTGCTCGGCGCTGCGGAAGGGGCCGTTCGCCTTGCGGTAGGCGACGATCGCCTCTGCCTTGCCCGGCCCGATGTTGACCATGACGCGGTCGATGGTGGCGGCATCGGCGGTATTGATGTTGACCTTCTCTGCGGAAACAGCAGTGGTTGCCGTGACTGTCATCAACACCGACAGCAGCAGCGGCACGACCCTCCTGATGGTTGATTTCATGGTGTGACTCCTTGGGTTGCGATTGGATTCCGTTCCTGCCGCGTTGGCCCGTGACTGAGGACAACGCGGGCAGCCAGTCTCCGCGCGGGCAATAGCCCGGCCTATCGCCACGGCCTTCGCGACCGGCCCGGCGCACCCCGCTGCGGGCGGTGGGAAAAGGCCTACCGGCCGCGACAAATCGGCGACCGGACCCGTCCGCCCGCGGCCAAGCGGCCCCATTGCGCATCGGATCGACCGCGCAGGAGGCGTAAACTGGCGGCTTTCCCAAGTTCCTTCCCCTGCTCCGAGGCCCCCTCCATGGACACCAGCAAGGTCGACCGTTTCGTCGCCGACAAATGGGATGACGAGATCGTTCCGCAACTCGTCGAGTACATCCGCATCCCGAACAAGTCGCCTATGTTCGATGCCGACTGGGTCAAGCATGGCTACATGGAAGACGCGGTCACGCTGATGGAGCGCTGGGCCAAGGCGCAGCCGATCCCCGGCATGCAGGTCGAGGTGGTGCGCCTGGAAGGCCGCACGCCGCTGATCTTCATCGACGTGCCGGCAAGCAACGGCGGCAGCAACGACGACTGCGTGCTGCTCTACGGCCACCTCGACAAGCAGCCGGAGATGACCGGCTGGGATCCCGAATTCGGCCCGTGGACGCCGGTCATCAAGGGCGACCGGCTGTATGGCCGCGGCGGCGCCGACGACGGCTATGCGATCTTCGGCTCGCTGACCGCCGTGCTGGCCCTGCAGGAACAGCAGCTGCCGCATTCGCGCTGCGTGATCCTGATCGAGGCCTGTGAAGAATCCGGCAGCTACGACCTGCCCGCCTACGTCGATCATCTTGCCGGCCGCATCGGCAAGCCGTCGCTGGTGGTGTGTCTGGACTCGGGCTGCGGCAACTACGACCAGCTGTGGTGCACGACGTCGCTGCGCGGCCTGGCCGGCGGCAACTTCACCGTCAAGGTGCTCAGCGAAGGCGTCCACTCCGGCGATGCCTCCGGCATCGTGCCGTCGAGCTTCCGCCTGCTGCGCCAGCTGCTCTCGCGGCTGGAGGACGAGAACACCGGCAAGATCCGCATCGAGGACCTGTTCGTCGAGGTGCCGGCCGAACGCATGGCGCAGGCACGTGAGGCGGCGAAGGTGCTCGATACGGCGATCTTCGACAAGTTCCCGCTGCTGCCGGGCATGAAGCCGATGGCAGATGATCTGACCGAGCTGGTGCTCAACCGCACCTGGCGCCCGGCGCTGTCGGTCACCGGCGTCGACGGCATGCCGCCGCTGGCATCGGCCGGCAACGTGCTGCGCCCGCACACCTCGGTGAAGCTGTCGCTGCGCTTGCCGCCGACCCTGGACGGCAAGCGCGCCGGTGAAGTGCTCAAGGAGTTGCTGCTCCGCGATCCGCCCAACGGCGCCCAGGTCACCCTCGACCTGGAGAAGTCGTCGAGCGGCTGGAACGCACCGGCGCAGTCGCCGTGGCTGACCAAGGCCATCGACACATCCAGCCGCGAGTTCTTCGGCCAGCCGGCGATGTACATGGGCGAAGGCGGCTCGATCCCCTTCATGGGCATGCTCGGCGAGAAGTTCCCGGGCGCGCAGTTCATGATCACCGGCGTGCTGGGCCCGCACAGCAACGCGCACGGTCCCAACGAGTTCCTGCACATTCCGATGGGCAAGCGCGTCACTGCCTGCGTCTCGCGGGTGATCGCCGAGCATCACCTGGCCAGCCAGCGCGGCGAGACCAGCGGCGTGGCGGCGGTGGCCGGTGGGCAGGAGCGCGGCGACCACGGTTGCTGCTGAGGGCCTCGCGCCTCGCGCCTCACCCCTCCCCCTCTCCCTGGCCGCCTTTGGCGGCCTGTCCCTCCCCCGCAAGGGGGGAGGGTTTTGCTTGGCGGGAGAGGGGCCGGTGCTAGGATGCGCTCGCGTCACCAACCACTTCAGGAGGGAGCGATATGGGCAGCATCGTCTATACGATCATCATTGGTGCGGTTATTGGAGTCCTGGCGCGTTTCTTCAAACCCGGTGCGGACCCGATGGGTTGGATCCTCACCATCCTGCTCGGCATCGCCGGCGCCTACATCGGCAGCCTGCTCTATGCCGGCGGCGGCTTCATCGGCTTCATCGTCTCGATCATCTGCGCGGTAGTCCTGCTCTTCGTCTACGAGTTCATCCGCAGCAAGACCGCCAAACCGGCGGCGTGATTGCACAAGCGATGCAAAAACCCCGGCCTTGGCCGGGGTTTTTGTTTGGTCGACGGTCTGGGGGAGCAACGTCCATGGGTTCCCGCCTTCGCGGGAATGACGGCATCGGAGCGACGACGATGGGTTCCCGCCTTCGCGGGAATGACGAGCATAAGAGCAACGTCACTGGGTCCCCGCCTTCGCGGGGATGACGGTCTTCCAGCGACGGTGGGAGCCCCTCTCCCGTTTACGGGAGAGGGGTTGGGGTGAGGGCCACCGAAGACCATGCAACGAAATGCCGAAGCGTCGTCCGCCGGGTCGGGGATTGCGCAGCAGTGGGCCATGGATGGCTCACGCCCCGCATTCGGACAGGATGTCCGACTAAGGGGCGGAGCAATCCCCGGCCCGGCGGACGACGCCGTTCCGCAGACGCAAGCCCAACACGCAACAGCAAGAGCAACAGCAGGTCCCTCACTGCGTTCAGGACGACACGCTGTCAGACTTCAAGCTGCCAACTGTCACGCCCCGCTTACTCCAGCAGAAAGTCGATGACCCGTTGCGCCAGGTGCTCTGCAGTGTCGTTGACCGTATCGAGCTGCAGCTCGGCCGCCTCCGGGACCTCATACGGCGAGTCGATGCCGGTGAAGTTGCGCAGCTGGCCGGCGCGCGCCTTGGCATACAGACCCTTGACGTCGCGCTCTTCGGCCACCGCCAGCGGCGTATCGATGAAGACTTCGACGAACTCGCCGGGAGCGAACAATTCTCGCGCCATGCGCCGTTCTGCGCGGAAAGGCGAGATGAAGCTGACCAGCACGATCAGACCGGCATCGGCCATCAGCTTGGCCACCTCCGCGACGCGGCGGATGTTCTCGACGCGGTCCTCGTCGGTGAAGCCCAGGTCCTTGTTGAGGCCGTGGCGGACGTTGTCGCCGTCGAGGATGAAGGTGTGGTAGCCCAACGCGTGCAGGCGCTTGTCGACCAGGTTGGCGATGGTCGACTTGCCCGAACCCGACAGACCGGTGAACCACAGCACGCGCGGCTTCTGGCCCTTGATGCGGGCACGCGCGGTCTTGTCGACGTCCAGATGCTGCCAGTGGATGTTGCCGGCACGCCGCAGGGCAAACTCGAGCGTGCCGGCAGCAACGGTGGCGTTGCTCTGGCGATCGATCAGGATGAAACCGCCCAGCGTGCGGCTGTCGGCATACGCCTCGAACGGCACCGGCTGGTCGAGGTAGAGGTTGCAGTAGCCGACTTCGTTGAGCTCCAGGTGCTTGGCGGCGAGCGGCTCCTGGGTGTTCACGTCGATCTTGTGCTTGATCTCGGTAACGCTGGCGCTGACCGTGCGCGTGCCGATCTTCAGCCAGTACGGCCGGCCCGGCAGCAGCGCGTGGTCGCCCATCCACAGCATGTGCGCCGCGAACTGGTCGGACACCTGCGGCGGCTTGTGCGCATCGGCGATGACATCGCCGCGGCTGATGTCCAGTTCGTCGCGCAGCGTCAGCGTCACTGCCTGGCCTTCGCCGGCCAGGTCGAGGTCGCCGCCGGCGGTGACGATCCGCGCGACCTTCGAACGCCGGCCCGAAGGCAGCACCACGATGTCGTCGCCCGGCTTCACCGCACCTGCGGCAACGGTACCGGCAAAGCCGCGGAAATCCTGGTCGGGACGGTTGACCCACTGCACCGGCAGGCGGAAGCCGATGTCGGAAGCACCGCGGGTCGCGTCGACGTTTTCCAGGTACTCGAGCACGCTGGGACCGTCGTACCACGGCGTGTTCGCCGAACGCTGCATCAGGTTGTCGCCCTGCAACGCCGACAGCGGCACGGCCTGCACGTGGGCGATGCCAAGCTGATCGGCAAGCGCGCGATAGCCGGCGACGATCTCGTCGAACACGGCGAAGTCGAAGCCGACCAGGTCCATCTTGTTCACCGCCAGCAGCACATGGCGGATGCCCAGCAGCGAGGCGATATAGCTGTGCCGGCGGGTCTGCGCGAGCAGGCCCTTGCGCGCATCCACCAGGACCACGGCGACATCCGCCGTGGAGGCGCCGGTGGCCATGTTGCGGGTGTACTGCTCATGGCCCGGGCAATCGGCGACGATGAACTTGCGCTTGTCGGTGCTGAAAAAGCGGTAGGCCACGTCGATCGTGATGCCCTGCTCGCGCTCGGCCGACAGGCCATCGAGCAGCAGCGCATAGTCGACCTCGCCGTTGCGGGTGCCGTGGCGACGGCTGTCGGATTCCAGCGCCGACAGCTGGTCGTCGAACAGCGCGCGGCTTTCATACAGCAGTCGCCCGATCAGGGTGCTCTTGCCATCGTCGACGCTGCCGCAGGTGATGAAGCGCAGCAGACCCTTGGTTTCGTGGCGTTGCAGGTAGGCGGCAACTTCGGAGGCGGCGGCTTCTGAGACAGTGCCCATCAGAAATACCCCTCCTGCTTCTTCTTCTCCATCGACGCGGTCGGATCGTGATCGATCACCCGGCCCTGGCGTTCGGAGGTCGTGGCCACCAGCATCTCGGCAATGATCTTCTCCAGCGTGTCGGCCTGCGATTCGATTGCGCCGGTCAGCGGGTAACAGCCCAGGGTGCGGAAGCGCACCTGGCGCAGCTGCGCGGCCTCGCCTTCGCGCAAGGGCAGGCGCTCGTCATCGACGAGGATCCAGGCACCGTCGCGCTCGACCACCGGCCGCTGCGCGGCGAAGTACAGGGATGGCACCGGGATCCGCTCGCGATAGATGTAGAGCCAGATGTCGAGTTCGGTCCAGTTCGACAGCGGGAACACGCGCACCGACTCGCCCTTGTGGATGCGGGTGTTGTACAGGCTCCAAAGCTCCGGACGCTGGCTCTTCGGGTCCCAGCGGTGCTGGTCGTTGCGGAACGAGAAGATGCGTTCCTTGGCGCGCGATTTTTCTTCGTCGCGACGGGCGCCACCGATGGCGGCGTCGAAGCCGTGCAGGTCGAGCGCCTGCTTCAGCGCCTGGGTCTTCATCACGTCGGTGTGCACGGTGGCGCCGTGGCTGATCGGGCCGATGCCCTGCGCCACGCCGTCGGGATTGGTATGCACCCGCAACTCGACGCCGGTTTCGCCGGCACGGCGGTCGCGGAAGGCGATCATCTCGCGGAACTTCCAGCCGGTGTCGACGTGCAGCAGCGGGATCGGCGGCTTGCGCGCCGGCGCGAAGGCCTTCAGCAGCAGGTGCAGCAGCACCGAGCTGTCCTTGCCGATCGAGTACAGCAGCACCGGGTTGCGGAACTCGGCCGCGACCTCGCGCAGGATGTGGATGCTCTCGGCTTCGAGGCGATCGAGATGGCTCAGGTCGACAGGCAGGGTCATCGTCAGCAGGTTGGTGGCGGGCGTCAGGGCCGGGAGCTACCGGCTATCGACGGTCGCGGCTATCTGACCACATTGTAGGAGCGGCGTACGCCTGCCCCGGAAATAAGCCCCCGGCATGAGCGCATTACCCAACGTCCTTTCATATGGGCGACGGCGGGGCCTAGCCTGCATGGGTCCCCGCCGCCCAGTCACGTGCCGATGTCGGCTTCACCGATCAATCCGCTTGCCGGCACCTCCCTCGGCCCTCCCCTGCCCGAGGATCGGCTGGCGGCGCTTGCGCACGTCACCGACGGTCTCGATGCGAACGGCCTGTGGTGGCTGTCGGGCTACGCCGCCGGTCTGGCCAGTCGCTCCGCCGGGACGGCGGCCGCGGTTGCCGTACCGGTCGCGGAAACCCAGGCGGCGGGGCGACTGAGCATCGTCTACGGCAGCCAGACCGGCAACGCCAAGCGCCTGGCCGAGCAGCTGGCCCGCCAGTCCGAGGCCACCGGCCTGGCCGTCCGCCTGCTGCGCGCCGACAACTACCCGACCCGCGAACTGAAGGACGAGCGCAACCTCTACCTGGTCATCAGCACCCAGGGCGACGGCGATCCGCCGGACGATGCCCGTGCGCTGGTGGAATTCATCGCCGGCAAGCGCGCGCCGCAGCTCAAGCAGCTGCGCTTTGCCGTGCTCGCCCTCGGCGACTCCAGCTACCCGCAGTTCTGCGCGATCGGGCAGAAACTCGACGAGCGCCTGGCCGAACTCGGCGCAACCCGGCTGCTGCCCCGCGGCGATGCGGATCTCGACATCGAGACGATCGCCACCCCGTGGCTGGCGCAGGCGCTGGCCAAGGCCAAGGAAGCCTTGAAGCCCACCGCGCCGCTGGCGACGGTGACGCCCTTGCGACCGCTGCCAACAACCCCGACGCATGGCCGCGACGCGCCGTTCGCGGCCGAGCTGCTGCTCAACCAGCGCCTGGTCACGCGCGCCAGCAGCGTGGGTCGTCCCGGCCCGGACAAGGACGTGCGCCACATCGAGCTGTCGCTGGAAGGCTCGGGCCTGCACTACGAGCCCGGCGATGCGCTCGGACTGTGGCCGTCGAACCCGCCTGCACTGGTCGATGCGGTGCTGTCGACGCTGCAGCTCGACGGCAACGAAGAGGTCAGCGCCGGCGGGCAGCAGCTGCCGCTGCGGACATGGCTGGCCGACAAGCGCGAGCTGACGCAGCTGGCGCGCCCGTTTGTCGCCACTCTTGCCGCGCAGGCGCGCAGTGACGAGCTCAATGGCCTGCTGGCGCCGGGCCAGCAGGCGCAGCTGACCCGCCTGCTCGGCGAGCAGCAGGTGATCGATCTGCTGACGCAGTACCGCGCCGACTGGAGCGGCGAGGAACTGGTTGCGGCGCTGCGGCCGCTGACGCCGCGCCTGTACTCGATCGCTTCCAGCCAGAAGCAGGTCGGCGACGAGGTCCACCTCACCGTCGCCCACGTCGAATACGACAACGGCCAGGGCACGCGCTGGGGCGCGGCCTCGCACCACCTGGCCGCCAGCGCCGAGGGTGCACGGCTGCCGGTGTTCATCGAGCACAACGAACGCTTCCACCTGCCGGCGGACGCATCGCGCGACGTGATCATGATCGGTCCCGGCACCGGCGTCGCGCCGTTCCGCGGCTTCCTGCAGGAACGCGCGGCGATCGGCGCGCCCGGTCGCAACTGGCTGCTGTTCGGCAATCCGCATTTCCGCACCGACTTCCTCTACCAGGTCGAGTGGCAGCAGGCGCTCAATGACGGCCGCCTGCACCGGCTCGACCTGGCCTTCTCGCGCGACCAGGACCGCAAGGTCTACGTCCAGGACCGCCTGCGCGAGCACGGCCGCGAACTGTTCGCCTGGCTCGAGGCCGGCGCGCACCTCTACGTCTGCGGCGATGCCACGCGCATGGCCCGCGACGTGCACGCGGCGCTGCTCGAAGCCATCGCCGAACACGGTGGCAAGTCCGCCGACGACGCCAACGACTACCTCAATGACCTGCAGCAGCAGGGACGCTACGCGCGAGACGTGTACTGAGAAGGCGTGAACTGAGAAGGCATGAACTGATGAGCAACCACTCGGTCGAGGACATCAAGCACGAAAGCGCCCGCCTGCGCGGGACGCTGCTGGCGTCCCTCGCCAATCCGGTCACCGGCGCGCTCGCCGACGACGACCAGACCCTGATCAAGTACCACGGCAGCTACCAGCAGGACGACCGCGACATCCGCGAGGAGCGCCGCGTCGCCAAGCTCGAGCCGGCCTACAGCTTCATGATCCGCACGCGCACGCCCGGTGGCGTGGTGACGCCGGCGCAGTGGCTTGGGCTGGACACGATCGCCACACGCTTTGCCGAACGCGGTCTGCGCATCACCACGCGCCAGGCGTTCCAGTTCCACGGCGTGATCAAGACCGAGCTGAAGCCGACCATGCAGGCGATCAACGCCGCGCTGATCGACACCCTCGCCGCCTGCGGCGACGTCAACCGCAACGTCGCAGTCGCTGCCAATCCGCTGCTGTCGCGAGCGCACGCCGCAGTGCATGCGCAGGCGGCGGCGTTGTCCGAGCACCTGCTGCCGAACACCCGCGCCTACTACGAGATCTGGCTGGACGAGGAACGCGTGGCCGGCAGCGGCAGCGAGGACGAGCCGGTCTACGGCCCGACCTACCTGCCGCGCAAGTTCAAGATCGGCTTCGCGATCCCGCCCTACAACGACGTCGACGTGTTCGCCCAGGACCTGGGCTTCATCGCCATCCTCGACGATGACGGCGCCCTCGCCGGTTACAACGTCAGCGTCGGCGGCGGCATGGGTGCGACCCACGGCGATCCGGAGACCTATCCGCGGCTGGGCGACGTGATCGGCTTCGTCACGCCCGACCAGGTCATCGCCATGGGCGAGGCCGTGGTCACCGCGCAGCGCGATCACGGCAATCGCAACGTGCGCAAGCGCGCGCGCCTGAAGTACACCATCGACGACCATGGCCTGGACTGGTTCAAGGCCGAGGTCGAACGGCGCGCCGGCTTCAGCCTGCTGCCGGCACGCGCGTTCTCGTTCGTGCACAACGGCGACCGCTTCGGCTGGATCGAAGGCGACGAGGGCCTTGCGCACCTGACGCTGCGAACGGTGGCCGGCCGCATCTGGGACCACGAAGGCGTCACCCACCTCAGTGGCCTGCGCGCGATTGCACACGTGCTGGACGAGGCGGCCAACGCAGCGGAGTTCCGCCTGACGCCGAACCAGAACCTGGTGATTGCCGGAGTTCCGGCCGGACTGCGCGCGCGCATCGACGCGCTGGCGACGCAGTACGGACTGGACGGTTATCGCACCGCCAGCCCGTTGCAGCGAAATGCCCTGGCCTGCGTCGCGCTGCCGACCTGCGGCCTCGCGATGGCCGAGGCCGAGCGCTACCTGCCCGAGCTGACCGGGAAGGTGCAGGCGCTGCTGGATGGCCACGGCCTGCACGACGCGCCAATCCACCTGCGCATCAGCGGTTGCCCCAACGGATGCTCGCGTCCGTACCTGGGCGAGATCGCCCTGGTCGGCAAGGCACCGGGCCGCTACAACCTGATGCTCGGCGCCGACCACCGCGGCCAGCGCCTCAACACCCTGTACCGCGAGAACATCGCCGAGGCGCAGATCCTCGCCGAGCTCGATCCCCTTTTTGCGCGCTATGCCGGCGAGCGACACACCGATGAAGGCTTCGGTGATTTCCTCGTCCGCACGGCCGTGATTGCACCACCCAGGCCCCCGATTCCGTTGCACCTGCGTAGTGAGAACGCTGCATGAGCACGCCTCCCGATCCCATCACCGCCGCCGAATCGCCGCAGGCGCTGGCGGAACTCAACCATTGGCTGGGCCAACGCAGCGCACCCGAGCGCGTCGCGTGGGCGCTGGAGAACACGGCCGGCACGCACGCGCTGTCGTCGAGCTTCGGCGCGCAGGCGGCGGTGTCGCTGCACCTGGCCACGCAGCAGCAACCGGACATGCCGGTGATCCTGATCGACACCGGCTACCTGTTTCCGGAAACCTACCGTTTCGTCGACCAGCTCAGCGAGCGCCTTGGCCTGAACCTCAAGGTCTATCGCCCGCAGATCGGCATTGCCTGGATGGAGGCGCGGCTGGGCAAGCTGTGGGAGGGCGGTCTGGACGGCATCGAACGCTACAACCGCATGCGCAAGGTCGAGCCGATGCAGCGCGCCCTCAACGAACTGGGCGTGCGCACCTGGATCGCCGGTCTGCGCCGCAGCCAGGCGCGCACGCGCGCCAACATCGACTTCCTCGAACTGCGCGACGGACGCTGGAAGCTGCATCCGATCGCCGACTGGAGCGACCGCGAAGTCTGGCAGTACCTGCAGGAGCACGACCTGCCCTACCACCCGCTCTGGCACCAGGGTTACGTGTCGATCGGCGACATCCACACCACGCGACCGCTGGAGGCCGGGATGAACGAGGAAGACACGCGTTTTTTCGGCCTGAAGCGTGAGTGCGGGCTGCATTTCGACAGCGAGCCGAATGCGGCTTGAGCTGTGCCCGCGAGGCGGAATTGCCCTCCATCACGTCTTTCCCGCGAAGGTGGAATGCCACTCCATCACGTCATTCCCGCGAAGGCGGGAACCCAGGGACGTTGCTTTCTTGCCGTCTTACAGCAACAGCCACGTCAAAATGGGTCCCGGCGTTCGCCAGGACGACGGTGACAGGGCTGATGGGGTGTGGGCCTGGGTCCCGGCGTTCGCCGGGACGACGGTGATCGACAATCAGGTCGTGATCGGCTGGCTCAGCTCGCGCCACGCCGGCGCATCGGGCCAGCTCGGTTCCAGATTGCCTTCCAGCACGCGCCGGAGGTCGCGACGGTCCAGTTGCGGCGCAATGCCATGCATCAGCGCCAATGCGTACTCGCGCAGTACCCGCGCCCGTGGAATGACGGCCCAGGTGATGCACTCGGGCAATGCGTCCGGCGCCGGCAATGCCTTCAGGTCGGTGTCGCGCACGCCCACCGCCATCTCCGCCAGCACGCCGACGCCCAGACCGGCACGCACGTAGGTCTTGATCAGGTCGGCGTCGCGCGCCGTCATCGCCAGCTGCGGCTCCAGGCCCGCGGCGGCGAAGGTGCGATGCAGCGAGGATTCGGGCTTCGTCGATGATTCGTAACTGATCAACGGATGCGCGGCCAGCTCTGCCAGCGTCGGCGCGCGCTCGAGCCTGGCCAGCGGATGCGTCAACGGCACCAGCACGACGCGACGCCAGCGGAACAGCGGCACTGCGACGCCGCCCTCGGGTTCGCTGCCTGCGGTGCTGATCACGGCCAGGTCGGCTTCGCCGCGTGCAAGCTGCTCCAGCACTTCGCCATCGGCCGCCGCCTGCAGGTGCACGCTGACCTGCGGAAACTCGCGCTTGACCGCTGCAATCACTTCGGGCAGCACGAAGCGGGCCTGGGTGTGCGTGGTGGCCAGGACCAGGCGGCCACTGTGCTGGCCACGCTCGTTGGCAGCGTAGGCGCGGATGTTGCTGGCCTCCTCGAGGATGCGGCGGGCGTGCATCAGCACGCGCTCGCCGGCCGGAGCGATCGCTTCCAGGCTGCGGCCCTTGCGTGTGAACAGCTGGAAGCCGAGCTCGTCCTCCAGTTGCTTGAGCTGCTTGGACAGGCCCGGCTGGGTCGCATGCACGCGCTCGGCGGCCAGGGTGATGTTGAGCCCGGAGTCGGCAATGGCAACGAGGTAGCGGAGCTGGGTGAGGGTCATGGCGGAGCGATTGTATATCGCTCAATACGAATAGAGGGATGGAAGAAACTACCCCGGCGCGGACCCGCTGTCCAGCACCGCGGCCATCATTCCGAAATGACATACCGCCAGAGGGCGGCGTCATTTCCGCCGGTGCGGGGGCGTGGGTAGGTTCACGGTATCGCCGCTCCATCCCGCATTCGACCTCATGGCCAGTCCACTGTTTCCCGTATTTGCCGACCTGCGCGGCCGTGATGTGCTGGTCGTCGGCGGGGGTACGGTGGCCCAGCGCAAGGCGGAGGCCCTGCTCGATGCCGGTGGCCGGGTCCGGCTCGGCGCACCTGCCTTGAACGACGCCCTGGCCCGCCACGTCGCCGAAGGCCGGATCGAGCACCTTCCCGGCCCCTTCCAGGCACACTGGCTCGATGGCGCCTGGCTGGCCATCGCCGCGACCGATGACGACGCGGTCAACCGCGTCGTCGCCGAGGCCGGCCATGCCAGGCGCATCTGGGTGAACGTGGTCGACGATGCCGACGCCTCCAGCGTGCAGATCCCGGCGCGGATCGAACGAGGCCCGTTGCAGGTGGCGATTTCCAGCGGCGGCGGCGCGCCGATGCTGGCCCGCCACCTGCGCGAGAAGCTGGAATCGGAGCTCGACGAATCCGTCGGTGCGTTGGCCGAACTGCTCGGCCGCGAGCGCTCACGCATTCGCGCGCGCTTTCCCCAACTGGGCCAGCGCCGACGATTCTTCGAGCGCCTGCTGGCCGGCCCGCTGCCGGGCTTGCTGCGGCAACGCCGGAAGTTGGCCGCCGAACGCGAATTCAGCGCGGCATTGGGCGAGGGCCATGAAGCCGGTTCACGCGGATCGGTCGCCTTGGTGGGCGCAGGCCCTGGCGATCCGGGCCTGCTGACGCTACGTGCCCTGCGCGTGCTCAACGAGGCCGACGTGATCCTGCACGACCGCCTGGTCAGCAAGGACGTCCTGCAACTGGTCCGCCGCGATGCGCAGCGGATCGAAGTGGGCAAGCAGGCCGGCAACCATCACACCACCCAGCAGCAGATCCACGCGCTGATGCTGGAGCACGCGCGCGCCGGCAAGCGCGTGGTGCGGCTCAAGGGCGGCGACCCGTTCGTGTTCGGGCGCGGCGGCGAGGAACTGGAAGTGCTGCGCGCCGACGGCATCGATTTCGAAGTCGTGCCCGGGATCACCGCGGCGCTGGCGTGCGCGGCCTATGCCGGTGTGCCGCTGACCCATCGCGAGCATGCGCAGTCGGTGCGACTGGTCACCGCGCACTGCAAGGACTCGCTCGATACGCTCGACTGGCAATCGCTCGCACTGGAGCGCCAGACGCTGGCGGTCTACATGGGCGTGGCAGGCCTGGATGGCCTGCGTGACCGCCTGATCGCGCACGGCCGCGCGCCGTCGACCCCGTTCGCACTGATCGAGAACGGCTCGCGGCCGGAGCAGCGCGTCGTGGTGGGCACGCTGGCCAACCTGGCCGAGCGGGCCCAGCAGTACCAGGTGCAGTCGCCGGCACTGCTGATCATCGGCGAAGTCGCTGCGCTGGCGGGAAAGCTGCACTGGTTCGGGCAAGCGCCGCTCGGCGACACGGCGCTGGCGTTGGCGGCCTGATCCCTGCGCGCCGCCATCCCCTCTGATTTCACAGGAGCAAACCCATGGCCCTCTACGACAGCATCCTCGACACCATCGGCAGCACGCCGATCGTCCGCCTCCACCGCATCGCGCCGGCACACGTCACGCTCTACGCCAAGGTCGAATCGTTCAATCCCGGCGGTTCGGTGAAAGACCGCCTCGCCCTCGCAATCGTGCTCGATGCCGAGCGCAAGGGCCTGCTCAAACCCGGGCAGACGATAGTGGAAGCGACCTCGGGCAATACCGGCATCGCCCTGGCGCTGGTGGCGGCGGCGCGCGGGTATCCGTTCGTGGCGGTGATGACCGAAACGTTCTCGGTGGAACGACGCAAGCTGATGCGCGCCTACGGCGCCAAGGTCATCCTCACGCCTGCGGCCGAACGCGGCAGCGGCATGGTGCGGCGCGCGGCCGAGCTGGCGCAGAAGCATGGCTGGTTCCTCGCCCGTCAATTCGAGAACGAAGCCAACCCGGCCTACCACCGCAGCACCACTGGCCCGGAGATCCTGCGCGACTTCGCCGGCAAGCGCCTGGACTACTTCGTCAGTGGCTGGGGCACGGGCGGCACGATCACCGGCGCGGGCGAAGTGCTCAAGCTCGCGCGCCCGGACCTGAAGGTCATCGCCAGCGAACCGGCGGGCGCTGCTTTGCTGTCGGGCAACACATGGCAGCCGCACAAGATCCAGGGCTGGACGCCGGACTTCCTTCCGCAGGTGCTCAGTCGCACCATCGCCGACGAGGTGCTGCCGGTCGACGACGTGCTGGCGCGCGACACCGCACGGCGCCTGGCTGCGGAGGAAGGTGTGTTCGTGGGCATTTCCGCTGGTGCGACCGTCGCGGCGGCGCTGAAGGTGGCCGAGCGGGCGCCGGAAGGATCGGTGTTGCTGGCAGTGCTGCCCGATACCGGCGAGCGCTATCTGTCGACGTTCCTGTTCGAGGGCGTGGCCGAGGGCTCGGATGACGAGTGGCTGGACTCGCTGGAAGGCAAGGAGGCTGTTGCGGCCTGAGGCGCTCCCGCCGCCGTCGCCCTCACCCCAACCCCTCTCCCGCAAGCGGGAGAGGGGTTTTGTAATTCCCTTCTCCCGCTGGCGGGAGAAGGTGGGCCCGCAGGGCCGGATGAGGGCCGCTCCTGCTCCTGCATTCCCCAGCGCGCAGCGCCCCGCTACGCTGTGCGCATGCGGCAGTCGCCGCGTGGAGAATGCATGACCGCAGCACCCGTCTCATCCAACGGGCTCCCGCCCGATCGCGAGTCCGCGCGCCTGGACTGGGCACGCGCCGCGAGTGGCGATCCCGAGCTGTTGCTGCAACGCGCCTCGGTCGACGCCGGATTCCGCAGCTATTGGCGCGCCAGCACCGCCGCCGGCACGCGCATCGTCATGGATTCGCCGCCGGACCTCGAAGACGTCCGCCCGTGGCTTCGCATGCGCAACCTGCTCGAAGGCGGCGGCGTGCGTGTACCGAAGGTGCTGGTCGAAGACGTCGAGGCCGGCTTCCTGCTGATGGAAGACCTCGGCGGCCCAACCCTGGCCAAGGTCATCGACGACGACAGCGCCGATGCGCACTTCGCCGCGGCCATCTCGCAGTTGCTGAAGCTGCAGGCGATCGCGCCACCGCCGGGCATGGGCGAGTTCGGCGAGGCGCTGCTGCAGCGCGATGCCGGCTTGTTCGAAGAGTGGTTCCTGCGCCGCCACCTGGGCATCGAGTTCGACTGCGGCGAAGCCGAACGCCTGCAACTCGTGCAGCGCAGGCTGATGGACAACGCCTTGTCGCAGGCACGCGTGCTGACCCATCGCGACTTCATGCCGCGCAACCTGATGCCGGTGGCGGACGGCCCTGCGGTGCTTGATTTCCAGGATTGCGTCAGCGGCCCAGTCGCCTATGACGCCGTCAGCCTGTTCAAGGATGCGTTCCTGAGCTGGCCCCTGGCGCGCGTAGACGAATGGCTGGCGCAGTACCACGCACGGGCGCTCGCCGCCGGCGTGCCGGTGCCGCCGCTGGCACAGTTCCGCCGCGATGCCGACTGGCTCGGCATCCAGCGCCATCTCAAGATCCTGGGCATCTTCGCCCGCCTGCACCACCGCGATGGCAAGTCGCACTACATCGACGACGCCCCGCGCTTCATTGCCTATCTCGACGAAGTGTTGCCGCGCTATCCGGAGTTGTCGCCGCTTCGCGACCTGCTCGATTCGCGCATTCGCCCGGCGATGGCGGGAGGCGGCGCATGAAGGCATTGATATTCGCCGCCGGTCTGGGCGAACGCATGCGGCCGCTGACCAACCACACGCCCAAGCCGCTGCTGGTCGCCGGGGGCAAGCCACTGATCGTCTGGCATCTGGAGAAGCTCGCCGCTATGGGAGCACGCGACGTCGTGATCAATACCAGCTGGCTGGCGGATCAGTTCCCGCAGGCGCTTGGCGATGGAAGTCGCTGGGGTTTGCGCCTGCACTACTCCTACGAAGGCACCACGCCGCTGGAGACCGGCGGCGGCATGCTGCATGCGCTGCCATTGCTGGGCGACGGCCCGTTCCTGCTGGTCAACGGCGACATCTGGACCGATTTCGACTTCGCCCGCCTGCCGCGCGAACCGGCAGGGCTCGCCCATCTGGTGATGGTCGACCGTCCCGGCCATGCCACCAACGGCGACTTTGCGCTGGACGATAGCGGCCATGTCCGCACCGATGGTTCCAACCTGCTGACGTATGCGGGCCTGGGAATCTATCGGCCTGCATTGCTGGCGAATTGGCGTGAGGCTGTTGCAGCGGAACCCGGTGTCGGCGAGCAGCCGCCGCGATTTCGACTCGCACCGATCCTGAAAGCGCTGATGCCGGATGGATTGATCAGTGGCGAACATCACCGCAGCCGCTGGACCGATGTCGGGACGCCGGAGCGGTTGGCCAGCCTGGATGCGGAATTGAGCGCCTAGGCCGCATGGGGCAACGATGGACAAGCCGAATGTCGTCCCGAGCGCAGCGAGGGACCTGTTGTCTCGCCGCGGAAAACAGATCCCTCGCTGCGCTCGGGATGACAAAGCAGGACCTGATCAGCGTTGACTCAGCTTCCCAGCGTCTGCCGCAAAAACGGCACCGTGATCCGCCGCTGCGCCGCCAGTGATGCGCGATCGAGGCGGTCGAGCAACGCGGTCAAACCACCCAGGTCGCGACCGACCCGCTTGAGCAGCCAGTCCAGCGCCGCTTCTTCCAGCACCAGCCCGCGCCGCTGCGCACGCTGACGCAGTACCTCGCGCCGGCCTTCATCATCCAGCGGCGCCAGCGTGATCCGCGTGCACTGACCCAGGCGCGAGCGCAGGTCGGGCAGGCCCAACCCGATCGCATCGGGAATGTCGCGTGCGGCATAGACCAGTGCCACGCCGGCAGCGCGCGCACGGTTGTGCGCATCGAACAGGGCGACCTCATCCTCGCGGTTGCCGGCGATGACCTCCAGGCCGTCGATCGCGATCAGATCGTTGCCTTCCAGCGCTTCCAGCGCGTCGCGCAGGCGGCCGGCCGCGGCCAGCAACGGCAGGTAGGCGGCACGACGTCCGGCCGCTTCGGTCGCCGCGCACGTCGCCAGCAACAGATGGGTCTTGCCGACCCCCGACGGGCCGGCGAGGTAGACGTTGTCGGTGCGCGCGGCGGCCGCGCCCGTCGCCAGCGCATGCAACTGCTCCACGGTCCCGGCGGGCGCGTGGACAAACGTGTCGAGTCGCTGGTCGGGCGGATAGCGCAACGCCAGCGGCAACTGCGGGACGCTCACTGCGGGCCTCTCACAACCGGATCTTTCACAGCCGGATCTCTCACTCACTCCTGCCTGTCGTCCAGCGATGGCGCCAGGTGCGGATCGGCCAATGGGTCCAGCGCGCTTTCACCGACATACAGCCGGCTGTGCCGGTAGCGCTCCTGCGCGTAACGCAGCAACACGTTGACCACCGCGGCCACCGGCAACGCCAGCAGCATGCCGAGGAAACCGAACAGCTGGCCGCCGGCGAGCACGGCGAAGATCACCGCGACCGGGTGCAGTCCGATGCGGTCGCCGACGAGTTTTGGCGTCAGCACGTAGCTCTCGATCACCTGGCCGATGCCGAACACGACCAGCACGCCGGCCACGTGCTGCCAGTCGCCGTACTGCACCAGCGCCGCGATCACGCCGAGGATGATGCCGCTGGCCGGGCCCAGGTACGGCACGAAGGTCAGCAGGCCGGCGATCAGGCCGATCAGGATGCCCAGGTCCAGGCCGACCGCCCACAGGCCCAGGCCGTACATCACGCCCAGCACCAGCATCACCAGGAACTGGCCGCGCAGGAATGCGCCGAGCACGTCGCTCGACTCGCGCGCCAGCCGCCCGACCGTGGGCAGGTGGTTGCGCGGAATCAGCGATGCCACCCGATCGACCAGCAGGTCCCAGTCGCGCAGGAAGAAGAACGCGATCACCGGCAGCAGCGCAACGTTGGCGACCATGGCCAGCACCGCCGAACCCGAGCGCGACAGGTAACCCAGCATCGTCGTTGCGACACCACCGGCCTGGTCCCAGTTCTCGCGGACCAGCTGCGCGAAGTGGGTGAAGTCGAGCGAGTCGGTGATCTCGAAACCGCTGCGGCGTTCGATCCACGGCAGTGCCGTCATCATCAGCCACTCGCGATACTTCGGCAGCGACGAAACCAGCGTGGTGATCTGGCGTTCGAGCAATGGCAACAGGATCAGCAGCCCGGCCAGCACGAGCAGCGCCATCATCGTGAACACCAGCGCGACGGCGGTGTTGCGCGAGCGACCGGCACGCTCGATCCGGTCGACCAGCGGATCGCCCAGCCAGGCCAGGATCAAGGCGAAGGCGAACGGCGACAGGATCGGCGCCAGCAACCACACCAGCCAGCACACGCCCAGGCCGAGCGCAGTCCATTGCAGCCGGCGCAGGAACAGCGCGATCTCGTCCAGTGATTGCGTTTGCATGGCGTCCCCTGTCCTTTAACGCAGCCGGTAGACCGGCGGCTGTCCTTCGAGGCCTTCCATCACCTCGATCACGTCGTCGCGCACCAGCATGCGGTTGAAGCCCGGCAGGCCGCTGACCAGCTCCAGGTCGTATTCCAGGCCCAGCGGTGTCGCCCGCGTCGGTGTCAGGCGGCGCACCACCGACAGCTTCTGCAGGTAGCCGGCGAGGCGGATGAAGTCGTCGCTGCTGTCGATACCGGTGAAGGTCACGCGGTAGTTGCCCGGCTGGCCGGAGACCACGCTCTTGGCATAGCGCTTCATCAGCGCATCGGCGGCGCCGTCGGCGCCGTTGGCCATCAGCTGGCGTGGATCGGTGCCGGTCTGCGACCAGTTCGACAGCACCTTGCCGCCATCGACGAAGGTCCAGTCGGCCTTCCAGCCGGCGGTGGCGTCGCGGTACAGCTTGCCGATCAGCTGCATCGGCGGGCTGTAGCGGGCCGAGGCGCGCGCGACCGCGGCGCTGTCGCCGCGCCAGATCGCGCCCACGGCGGCCTGTTCGGCGGCATTGCCGGTCGGCAGGCCGAGCTTGTAACCGCGCTCGGTGGCGCGGTTCAGGGCCGGCCGGGCCGCGTTCACCTGCGGCAGGCCGACCAGGCGCGGGCCGCTGCCGTCGTCGATCGCCAGCCACAGCACCGGCTTGGGCCGCGGTTGCGGCCAGACCGGGATGCCGAGGGTGGCAGCAAGCTCGTTGACCGCCTCCTCGTCGTATCGGACCACCAGGGTAGTGCGGAAGCTCGGCGCGCCGGTCGGGCCCAGGCCCTCGTCCTGACGGTAGTCGTAGCTCTCGACGTAGGTCTTGGCCTGGCGCAGTTCCTGGCCGACACCGGGCCGCGAGGCCGCGCCGCGATCGCCGGAAAGCTTGCCCAGCACCGACGCCAGCCCACGGGCAAAGGCGGAATTGCGCTCGCCCTCGCCCTGGCCGTTGACCTGCACTTCAGTGGCATAGATGCCTTCGGCGCGGGCCCGATCGCCTTCCACGCGCTGCGCGGCGGCGCCGAAGCTGGTCAGCATCAAGGCCAGCAGCAGCGTGGCTGCCAGGCCCAGGACCCTGGAGGGGACATTCGTATGGATCGTCATGCGGCCCAGCATGCCTGTTGCGCCGCTTGCAGAGCGTGTTTCCGTGCCAATTACCCGAACCATCGCTATCCCTGGTGGTGCGTATTGAGCGGAAATGGTGCCGCAGTGGCGTCTTGACGTCCATTCGAAGGCGTCACGACTGGTAAAATCGCCGCTTCATATCCCGCGACCGCCGAGGCCGCCCGTGTCCAGCATTCCCCCCAGCCCCACCACGATCACCTACCGCGATGCCGGCGTCGACATCGACGCGGGCAACGAGGTCGTCGAACGCATCAAGCCGCTGGTCAAGCGCAGCTTCCGTCCCGAAGTGATGGGTGGCCTGGGTGGCTTCGGCGCCCTGTTCGACCTGTCGGGCAAGTACAAGGAGCCGGTGCTGGTCTCGGGCACCGACGGCGTCGGCACCAAGCTCAAGCTGGCCCAACAGCTGAACCGGCACGACACGATCGGCATCGACCTGGTCGGCATGTGCGTCAACGACGTGCTGGTGCAGGGCGCCGAACCGCTGTTCTTCCTCGATTACTTCGCCACCGGCAAGCTCGACGTCGACACCACCGTGGCCGTGGTCGGCGGCATCGCCAAGGGCTGCGAGATGTCGGGCTGTGCGCTGATCGGCGGCGAAACGGCCGAGATGCCCGACATGTACCCGCCGGGCGAATACGACCTGGCCGGCTTCTGCGTCGCCGCGGTCGAGAAGTCCAAGCTGCTCGACGGCGCCAAGGTGCGCCAGGGCGACGTGCTGCTCGGCATCGCCTCCAGCGGCCCGCACTCCAACGGCTACTCGCTGGTGCGCAGGATCTACGACCGCGCCGGCCGCCCGGCCGACCTCGACCTGGGCGGGGTCAAGCTGATCGATGCGCTGATGGCGCCGACCGCGCTGTACGTCAAGCCGATCCTGGAACTGCTCGGCAAGCACGACCTGCATGCAATGGCGCACATCACCGGCGGCGGTCTGACCGAGAACATCATCCGCGTGATCCCCGATGGCCTGGGCCTGCAGATCGAGGCCTCCAGCATCGTCCTGCCGCCGGTGTTCGAGTGGTTGCAGCGCGAAGGCGCGGTGCCCAACGACGACATGTGGCGCACCTTCAACTGTGGCGTCGGCTTCGTGCTGGTGGTCGCCCCGGGCGATGTCGCCGCGGTCAGCGCCGACCTCGACCGTCTGGGCCTGAGCCATCGCCCGATCGGCGAAGTGGTCAAGGCCGGCGACGGCGAGCGCGTGCACATCGGCTGATCGCCGACCCAGCTCCCGAAACCAGGCCCCGAAACCATGCAGCGCGACAAGCAGATCGCACTCGGCCTGACCGTGGCCGTGTTCCTGGCGACCTGGATCGCACCGCTGTGGCCTGTGGAACAGGCGCTCCACAGCAGCCTGACCGTGGTCGGCCTGTTCTGGTTGTGGCGCCATGACCAGCGCTGGCCGATGCGGACGATCGATTTCGCGCTGGTTTGCGGCTTCATCACAGTGCACTGCGTGGCCGCGCGCTGGCTCTATTCCAACCTGCCGTACGACGAATGGGTGCGCGCACTGACCGGCTGGTCGCCACAACAGGCGTTCGGTTGGCAACGCAATCATGCCGACCGCCTCATCCATCTGCTGTTTGGCGTGTGCTTCGCACCGGCCCTGCGCGAGCATGTGCAGCAGCGCTGGCCGCGCTTGTCGCCGCGCCAGGCCTTCGCGCTGGCACTGATGCTGATCATGTGCGCGAGCTTGGTCTATGAATGGCTGGAATGGGGTATCGCCCTGACCATGTCGCCCGAAGCCGCCGAAGCGTACAACGGCCAGCAGGGCGACCTGTGGGACGCCCACGCCGACATGCTGCTGGCGACGCTGGGCGCCCTGGTGGCATGGCCACGTCGCGCCGAGACAGCCTACGCCGCCTCGGCGGAGGTCGCTTGATGTCCACTCGCATCGCGGTGCTGGCCTCGGGCCGCGGCAGCAACCTGCAGGCCATTGTCGATGCGATCTCGACCGGGGAACTGTCGGCCGAGATCGTCGGCGTGTTCTCCGACAAACCGGCGGCGGCGGCGCTGCAACGGGTCGCCCCGGCGCTTCGCTGGAGCGCCGACGCCAGAACCTTCGCGACCCGGGAAGCCTTCGACGCCGACCTCGCCGACGCCGTCGCCGCTTGCCAGCCGGACTGGGTGGTCTGCGCCGGCTACATGCGCATCCTCGGCGACGGCTTCGTCAGCCGCTTCCGCGGCCGCCTGCTCAACATCCACCCCTCGCTGCTGCCCAGCTACCCGGGCCTGCGCACGCATGCGCGCGCGCTGGCAGACGGCCAGCGCGAGCATGGCGCCAGCGTCCACTTCGTCATCCCCGAACTCGATGCCGGCGCGGTGATCGCGCAGGCGGTGGTGCCGGTACACGCCGATGACGATGCCGACGCCCTGGCCACCCGGGTGCTGGCGGTCGAGCATCCGCTGCTGCTGGCGGTACTGCGCCTGGCCGCTGCCGGCCGACTTGCTGAACACGGGACAACCATCACCCTCGACGGTCATGCGCTGTTTACCGCACTGCGCTTAGATTCCGCCGGTGTTTTGCACGTTCCCGACGACCCGGCATCCGTGGCAGTCTGAGAATCCGGTCCGTCCTCCCCCGAAGGTTTGATGAAGCCACTCCTGCGCGCCTTGACCCTGTTGCTGTGCACTACGGTTTCCGCTCCCGCGCTGGCACTGGAATCGTTCGTTGCCGACTACCAGGTCTTCAACGCCGGCAAGGCGTTGGGAGAGGCGACGATGCAGGTCGTGCCGGACGCCGGACGCTGGCGGATCGATCTCAACATGCGCGGCACCCGCGGCCTGATGGGCCTGGCAGGGGTCAACGCGCAGCAGAGCACGGTGTTCGACACGGTCGGCGATACCTATCGCCCGCTCAGCCAGAGCACGGTGCGCAAGGCCCTGTTCGTCGGCAAGCAGATCACCGGCAGCTACGACTGGGGCAACCACTCCGCGCGCTGGACCGGTGACGTGAAGAAGACCCGGCAGGCGCCCGTGCCGCTGCGCGATGGCGACATGAGTGGCCTGCTGATCAACCTGGCCATCATCCGCGACGCACAGCCCGGACGCACGCTCGACTACCGCTTCGTCGACAACGGCCGCGCCCGCGACCACCGCTATGCGGTCGCCAACGACCTGGAGAGCGTCTCCGTCGATGGCATGAGCTTCAATGCGATGCGCGTCGCACGCGTGCAGGGCAACGAGGAAACCGTGGTGTGGGTCGTCGATGGCGTCCCCACGCCGGTGCGCATCCTGCAGCGTGAGAACGGCGAAGACACCTTCGACCTGCGCCTGGTCGACTACAGAGGAGCCCAGTGATGGCCGCCAAGCTGACCACCACCCTGACCCGCCCGCGCTTTCAGGGTTCCCGCCTTCATGGCTCCCGCCTTCGTGGCTTGTTCGCCGCCGCGCTGCTGGCAATGGCCAGCACACCCGCGCTGGCGATCAAGCCCTTCACCGCCGACTACCAGGCCAGCTACATGGGCGTGATCGGCACCGGCCGCATGACCCTCGCGGCCGACGGCGCCAACCGCTGGACGTACAGCCTGGCGGTCAGCGCGCCGCTCGCCGACGTGCGCCAGACCACCGTGTTCGAGGAAAACGGCGGGCAATGGCGCCCGCTGTCGGGCACCGACAGCAGCAAGGTCCTGGGCAAGGGCAAGACCAAGAACGCCACCTACGACTGGAGTCGCGGAGTCGCCAGCTGGACCGGCGACGTCAAGCCCGAGCGTGCCGGCCCGATCAAGCTGCAGAGCGGCGACCTCGATGCCTTGCTGATCAACCTGGCGGTCGTGCGCGACCTGGCCGCGGGCAAGCCGATGAGCTACCGCATGGTCGAGGATGGCCGCGTGCGCCAGCTCGACTACACCGTCGCCGGCAAGGAGCAGATCACCGTCGACGGCAAGCCGGTGCAGGCGACCAAGGTCATGGCCAGCCACGGCGAGAAGCAGACCATCGCCTGGATCGTCGACAACATGCCGGTGCCGGCGCGGATCCTGCAGCGCGACAAGGGCCAGGACGCGATCGACCTGCGCGTGCAGTCGGTGCGCTGACAGCGCCGCACTGCGAGCAACGTCACTGGGTCCCCGCCTTCGCGGGGATGACGTTCAAAGGGCACGTCCATGGGTTCCCGCCTTCGCGGGAATGACGGGCATTGGATCAACGTCACTGGGTCCCCGCCTTCGCGGGAATGACGGGCATTGGATCAACGTCACTGGGTCCCCGCCTTCGCGGGAATGACGGGCATTGGAT
>NZ_JBDGKY010000019.1:0-91667 GCF_057656135.1 Lysobacter sp. Soil_N_23 | reverse complement strand
CGCGCCCCGCCTTCGGACAGGATGTCCGACGAAGGGGCGGAGCAATCCCCGGCCCGGCGGACGACGCCGCTCCGCAGCAGGAAACCCCAAAAGCGCACCAGCATGCCCCACTCACCCCACCAGCGACTCACCGCTGCGTTCCCCATTGACCGGCGGCGCCTTCCGCCGCAGCGGAATCATCGCGCGCAGGCGCGGATCGAGCAGCAGCAGTGTCGCCAGGTAGGGACCGCCGATCATCGCGCCTCCGACGATCAGGCGCGACCATCCCGGCTTCAGGCCCACGCCCAGCGCAACCCACGCGCAACCTGCAGCAACCACCGCGGCGACACCGGCAAGCGCCAACGTCCGCCGGTCCGGAAACTGTCGCAGCGAGGGTGAAACCAGCAGGCAATGGCCGATCGCGGCAGCGATCGAACTGCCCACCGTTGCCCACGCGGCACCCATCACGCCAAACCGCGGAATGAGCACGAGATTGAGCGCCGTGTTGAGTGCCACCGAGGTGCAACCCAGCGCGAGGACGGTGCGGGTGCGCTTTTCCAGCATCAGCCCATAACCGCACACCAGCATCACCGGGAACAGCGCATTGGTCGCTCCCATCACCGCGAATACCGGCCCGGAGGCCGCCTTGCCGTTGCCGCTCAGGGCAATGATGACGTCCGTGCCCAGGCATACCAGCCCGATCGCCACGCCGACCGCGGCATAGGTCATCGGCAGCAGGACCTTGCGCTTGAGCGCACGCACCGCTTCCGCCGTCTCGGTCACGTACAGCCGGTTGGCCATCGGCGTGAACGACTCGAACACGGTGAGGTTCATGAACATGTGCACCTGCATCGCCAGCCCGGCACCGATGCTGTAGATGCCGACCACGGCGAAGTCGCCCGACAGCCCCTTCAGCATCAGCCGATCGATCGAGACCAGGGCGACGGCCAGCATCTCGGTGGCCACCAGCGGCATGCCGAACGCCATCGAATGCCGCAGCGACCCCGGATCGAGCGCCTGTCTGGAGAAGCCCAGGTGGCGACGCGTCCAGGTCACATAGAAGGCGATGCCGATCAGCGCCGCGGCCAGCTTGCCCGCGTAGGCGGCCAGCGCGGTGTGCTGTATCGCCGCCACCGCCCCCACCATCAGCGCCAGTTGCAGGTAGCGCCAGGCCACGCGCGTGATCATCACCATCCGCGAGCGCTCGGTCGCGCGCAGCACGGTTTCCACCAAGCTGCTGTACACCATCAGCGGCGTCATCAGCATGGCCATCCAGAACACCGGCGACTGCGTCGCGCCGACGAACCAGTCGGTGATGACGATGCCGGCACCGGTCAACGTCCACAATGCCAGCGACACCAGCAATGGCAGATAGAACAGGTTGGTCGAGAACGTGCGCAGCGCCGCCTGGTCGCCGCCGTGCGGATAGAAGCGCAGGATCGAATGCTGCGCGCCAAGCTTGGCCACGGCGACCGCCAACAGCACCCAGGTGTCGTAGTAACCCAGGATGCCGTACTGGGTGTTGTCCAGCAGGCGGGTCATGATCGGGAACGACACCAGCCCGGCCAGCAGCACCAGGATGTTCGCCGAGGAGTAGCGCAGGTAGTGCCTGCCGATGCCGGGGGAATCGCTGGCCATCGCCACTACTGCCCCGCCTGCGCGAACTGCGATTGCATCCAGCCGCCGATGCGGTCGAAAAGGACGCGGCGATGCTTGCGCAGGTAGAAGGTGTGGTCGTACTCGCGCCAGAACTCCAGGCTCACCTGCGGCGCCCTGGCGGCATTGCCAAGGCAGGCGGCCAGCTGCGCGCGATGGTTGAAATACGGATAGGCGCCACCGGTGAAGACGAACAGCAGGCGCGTGTCGCGCGCGACCATCGCCGACATCATCCGCACCGCATCCGGGCGCGACGGGAAATCACGGAAGTCGGCCAGCGACGGCCCGCCGCTGCCACGTGAACGCAGGTAGCGCCACAGCTTGCCCGGCTGCAGCAGGCGCGGAAGCGCATGGCGCAACCAGAATCCCACGGTCGGATAGGCCAGGCCGTCGATGAGGATCGCACCGGCCACGCGCGGATCGGCGGCAGCCACGTGGAAGGCGTCGTCGGCGCCGGAGCACAGGCCGCACAGGACGAACCGGTACACGCCGGTCTGCTCGGCGAGCAGTCGCATCGCCGCATCGACCTCGCGCTTGCGCCGGTCGTTCGTCGCCTGGCCCGGCAATGCGCTGTCGCCGAGTCCGGACTGATCGAAGCGCAGGACCGGGAAACCCTGCGCCGCGAGCTTGCGTGCAAGGTCGACATGGGCACGGAACGGGCCGACATGACGGGTGATGCCGGCATTGAGCAGCAGCATGCCGACGCGTGGCTTGATACCCTTGCGCACGGGCGTGATCACGCCGACCAGGCCATTGCCGAACTGCACGACCTGCTCGCCGGCGTCCAGCCGCTCGACCGCGTTGCCCGGAAGCTGCACCTGCAGGTTCATCGCGCCTCCGTTGCGGCCAGGTGCTGGGCCATCTGGGCCACGCTGCGACGCGGGTACGCCTGGGTGCCGAACTGCTTCGGATCTTCCCAGCCGGGTCGGTCCGATGCATCGAGTTCGAACACCTCCATCTGCACGCCATGTCCGCGCTGCGTGGCGATGAACCGCTCGACGTCGTCGCGCTGCCACAGCATCAGGCGCACGCGGCTGCCGCGCGGCAGTTCCATCGCGGCCGCATCCAGCGTTGCCAGCGCCGCCGGCAACGCTGCATCGACACGGAAGCCAAGCAGATCGTTTTCATCGGGATCATGCCGCGCGTGCGGGTAGCGACCACTCTGGTACAGCTGCGCCTGGTGCTGGCGTCGCCAGGATTCGACCACGCCCGCCCCGACCAGCTGCGGATCCCATAGCACCACGTCGACCGGCTGCTCCCGTTGCGACAGGTACGCCAGCACCGGCAGTGCCGCGCTGCGCAAGGCCAGCCAGGTGAGGCGATCGGCGCCACCGTGCGCCGACAACACGGCCTGCGCGGCATCGAGGTCGGCCATCATGCCCGGCAGGCTCAGACCATCATCCTCGCCGCTCGAATCGCCGCTGCCGTACCAGTCGAAGCACAGCCCGGCACCGCCACCCGCGGCCACCGACTCGGCCACGGCCCACAGTGCGCGATGCGCGCGGATGCCTTCCTGCAGCAGCGGCGCGCACAACACCATTGCCTTTCGCCGCGCGTCGTGGCCGGCATGGGCGTGCAACAGGCCGAACAGCCTTCGCTCGGCCGCACCGAACAGGAATGGCCCACTGGACAGCTGCAAACCCGACGCCACTTCTTCCACGGTCGTTCCCGCCATTGCGCTCATTCGACGATCCCGGTGCGCAGCAGTCGCTTGACCTGGCGCGCCATCCGCGCGCCGACGCTGCCGTGGTCCAGTGCCCCCGCCGAAGCTGGCAGTTCGGACGCGATCTGCGCCAGGCTCTGGGTGGCCAGCCGCATCAACTGGATGCGCACGCCAGTGTCCTTGGACACGCGGCTGGACATCTGCACCGCCAGCATCGAGTTCCCGCCAAGGTCGAAGAAGTTGTCGGCCGGCAAGACCTCCGTGCCGAGCAGCTCCTTCCAGAGGCCGCACAGGTAATCGCAACGCGGGTCGTCGCCGGCGACTGCAACGGCAGCCGATTCGTCGCTGGCGGCGCTGGCCAGGTCCGCCTCGACCGCGCCAGCAAGGTCCTCGCTGGCGCCGGTCTGCGCGCGGACGATGGCTGCGCCGAGCGCACTGGCCAGTGCCGGCGCCTCGACCAGTCCGCGATGCGAGCCGGGAATGGCGATGATGCGGATCGAGCCCACCAGCGATTCCCAGCCCAGTGCGGGTTTGTCGTGCAACTCGGCCGGTTGCTCACTGGCGCGGAACAGCACCACGGCCGCCGGATACGGCCTCACCACGTAGTTGATGTACGCGCGCGTGTGGACCGCCTGCAGCTCGGCGTAACGGATGTCGTGCGGCAGCGCCGCGCCGGTGGCGCGCGCCTGCTCGGCCTGCGCTCGCAACTGCCGGGTCTGGATGCGGCGATTCACCGCCTCGCTGATCGTGGCCAGGCGCTCGCCCAGCGACTGACCCTGCATGCGGCGGTGCAAGCGACCCACTTTCGCACGCAATCCATTGCGCGATTGCTCGCGATAGCGTGTACCGAACTCGGCGGACGTATCGATGAGGCCCAGCAACCCCACCTGCTCGCCGGCAGCGATCAGCTGCTGGGCCATCTCATAGGCGATCATCCCGCCCATCGACCCGCCCGCCAGATGATAGGGGCCATGCGGCTGCAGCTGGCGGATCTCGCGGACATAGCGTTCGGCCATGGCCTCGATCTTTTCCAGCGGTGCCGTCCGCCCATCCAACCCCAGCGCCTGCAGGCCGTAGATCGGGAATCCCTCCGGCAACGCTTCGGCCAGGGCGCGGTAGTTGAGCACGTTGCCTCCGACCGCATGCACCAGGAAGAACGGCAGGCCGTCGCCGCGCGGGCGAATCGGAACCAGCGGGGCCCACGGATCCACACGGGTTGGCGCGTCAGTCTCGCCGTCGGCATGTGCGCCGGCGTGGCGGTAGGCCAGTGCAAGCGCCCGCACCGTGCGCGCACTGAGCAACGTCGCCAGCGGCAGGTTGACGCCGGTCTCGTGATTGAAACGGTGGAACATCTGCACCGCCTGCAGCGAGTGGCCGCCGAGGGTGAAGAAGTCGTCGTCGGCGACGATGCGCGGATTGCGCAGCAGGTCGCGCCAGATCTCCAGCAGTCGCGCGGCGAGCGGGTCGAGGTCTTCGTCATTGGCCGCGGCGAAGGCCACGACTTCCGATGCCTCCAGCGATGCCGGGACGTCCGCCGGAACGTCCGCGGCGGGCCGGCCGAACAGCAGCGGCTGGCCGTCGTCGAACGCGGTCAGCGCCTCCAGCGACATCGACGGATCATCGCCGATGCGGTCCAGCAGTTGCAGGTAGCGGCTGTAGAGCAGGTCGGCGGTTTCGGCGTGGAAGATGTCGGCGTTGTGCATGAAACCGCCCGACAGTCCTTCCTCCTGCTCAACCAGCCACATGCCCAGGTCCTGGGTGGCGCCGGTCTGGAAGACCGGGAAACGGCCGTGTTCCAGCGGACCCCAGTGGGTCACGCGGTTGCGGATGTCCTGGAACGAGAACAGCGCGTGGTAGAGCACGGCGCCGCCCTCGCGACTGCGCATGCTCAACTCGCGCACCAGGTCCTCCAGGCGGACGTCCGGATGACCGAAGCTGTCGAGCACCATGTCCTTCACGCGTGCCAGCGCCTGGCCGAATGTCATCGACGGATCGAGTTCGACCCGCAGCGGCAGCAAGCTGGTGAAGTAGCCCATCAGCGGCTCGACCTCGGCGCTGTTGCGCCCGCGCACCGGCGTGCCGACGATCAGCTCGCGCAGTCCCGAGGTGCGGCTGACAAGGGTGAAGTACGCGGCGAGCAGGACCATGAAGAGCGTCGCGTCGAGCTTGAGCGCAGCGGCATGCAACGCCTCCGTGGTGGCACGGGAGACGTTGATCCGGCGCGTCACGCCGCGACCGGACATGCCGGGGCGACGTGGCAGGTCGGTCGGCAGGGCTTCCACGCCCTGCCCCGCACTGCCCAGGCGATCGCGCCAGAACGCCAGCTGCTTCGCATACTCGGTGCCCTGCAGCCACTGCCGGTGCCAGACCGAGTAGTCGAGGTACGACACGGTCAGCTCGGGCAGCACCGGGGCGCGATTCTCGACCTGTGCCAGGTACAGCTCCGACATCTCGGTGTACATCAGGTCGAAAGACCAGCCATCCCAGATCAGGTGGTGCGGCATGAAGAACCAGACATGCTCCTGCGGCCCCAGCCGGAACAACCGCGACGCGATCAGCGGCGCCTGGTCCAGCCGGAACGGCTGCTTGATCAGCGCGTCCAGGCGCCTGGAGACTTCGCCGTCGCGGACGTCGTCGCCGAAGTGGCTCAGGTCCTCGACCTCGCGGATGTCCAGCGCCACGTGGTCGTGGACGACCTGCATCGGTTCGCCGTCGACCAGTTCGATCGAGGTGCGCAGCGCTGACTGCCGCTGCAGCATCGCCTGCACGGCACGCTGGAAGGCCTCCGTGTCGAGCTCACCACGCAGGCGGTGCGCCGACGGCGTGTTGTAGGTGATCTGGCCGGGGTTGAACTGCTCCAGCAGGTACAGCCGCTCCTGCATCACCGACATCGGCCCATGCGACTGATCGGCCAGGTGCACGATGGGTTCGCGCACGATGGCGCCTTCGCCGCCGTGCTCGCGCTGGCAGGCATCCACCAGGCGGGCCAGCTTGGCCACGGTCGGACCGTCGAACAGCGCACGCAGCGACAGCGCGACGCCCAGTTCCTTGTTCAGACGCGAGGTCAGCTGCGCCGCCAGCAGCGAGTGGCCGCCAAGCGAGAAGAAATCGTCGTCGACGCCGAGCCCGGGCACGCCTAGCACCTTGGCCATGGCCTCGGCGATGGTGCGCTCGAGCGGGTTGCGCGGTGCGATGCGCTCGCCCGCGCTGCGCACGCTCATGTCGGGCGCCGGCAGCGCCTTGCGGTCGATCTTGCCGTTGGGCAGCAACGGGATCGAATCGAGCAGCATCAGGTGCTGCGGAATCATGTAGTCGGGCAGCGAACCGCGCAGGTGCGACAACAGCTGCGCCTCGTCCGCCGCCTGCCTCTCCGCGGCCACGACATACGCCACCAGGCGCACGTCGCCGGGGCGGTCCTCGCGTGCGGCGACCACCACGCGGGCGACCGCAGGATGGGTCGCCAGCAACGCTTCGATTTCGCCCAGCTCGATGCGATAGCCGCGCACCTTGACCTGAAAATCCAGGCGCCCCATGTGCTCGAGCACGCCATCGCGGCGCCAGCGGCCGCGGTCGCCGGTCCGGTAGAGCTTCGCCGCCGGTGCTTTCGAGAACGGATCGTCGATGAAGCGCTCCGACGTCAGTTCCTCGCGGTTGAGGTAGCCCAGGGTGACGCCGTCGCCACCGATCCAGATCTCACCCGGGACGCCGAGCGGACACAACCCGCCCTGCGGATCGAGGATCCACACCTGGGTGTTGGCGATCGGACGACCGATATGGATGTCGGCCGGTTTTCCCTGCGGCCCGGCGATGACGCGGGCACAGGTCGACCACACTGTCGTTTCCGTCGGGCCGTACACATTCCACAACGACCCGCAGCGCTGCAACAGCTGCGCAGCCAGGTCGGCCGGCAATGCCTCGCCGCCGCACAGGATCTTGAAGGTCGCGTCGCCCTTCCAGTCCGCGTCGAGCAACAGCCGCCACGATGCGGGCGTTGCCTGCATGATCGTCGCGCCGCTGCTGCGCACGAGCTCGGCCAGCGCCACGCCGTCGGTCGCGGTGTCGCGGTCGGCCAGCACCACTTGCGCGCCGACGCTGAGCGGAAGCAGCAGCTCCAGCACCGCGATGTCGAACGAAAGCGTCGTCACCGCCACCAGGCGATCGTCTTCGCCGATGCCCGGCTCGCGCTGCATGCTGGCCAGGAAATTGCTGACCGCGCGATGCGGAACCTGCACGCCCTTGGGCCGCCCGGTCGAACCGGAGGTGTAGATCACATAGGCGATCGATTCCGGCTCCGCCGCCATTGCGTCACGCCCGGGACGCTCGCCCGGGAGCGCTTCCAGCTCGTCCTCCAGCGCGTCCAGCGCCAGCACCGGCCGACCGCGCAGGTCGAAGTTGCCGGCATGCGCCTGCTGCGTCAGCAACGCCGCCAGGCCGGCATCGCCGGCCATGTAGGTCAGGCGCTCGGCAGGGAAATGCGGGTCGAGCGGCACGTAACCGGCACCGGCCTTTAGCGTGCCGAGGAGACCGGCCAGCATGTCGATGCCGCGGTCCAGCACCAGACCCACCAGCGATCCGCGACGCACGCCGCGGCTGCGCAGCAGCTGGGCGATGCGGTTGGAGCGGTCCTCCAGCTCGGCATAGCAGACCGCGCGCCCGTTGAAACTCAGCGCGGTGCGACCCGGCGTGAGGTCGCATTGCCGCTCGAAGTACTCGTGCATGCGGCATTCGCGATCGAAAGCGTCCGGTTCCGGTTGCAGCGCGTTGAGTTCGGCATAGGCAGCGGCATTGACCAGCGACAGCGCACTGGCGTCGGCGTCAGGCCGCGCGACCGCGTCACGCAGCAGCGACTCGTAGGCGGCCAGCCAGCGACGGATCGTGTCGGCATCGAACAGGTCGGTGTTGTACTGGGTCTCCAGGCGCATGCCGCCCTGGGTCTGCACGGCGTTGATGAAGATCTCGAAGTTCTCGAAGCTGCGCGCGTTGTTGCTGAACTCCAGGGTCAGCCCGGGGAAACCGGCGGTCTCGCGCTCCAGCGCCTGGTCGATGTTGAACATCACGCTGCACAGGGGCAGCCGTCCCGGGTCGCGCTCGACCCGCAGCTTCTGCAGCAGCGTCCCGAAGGTGTAGCGCTGGTGGTCGATGGCGTCGAGCAGTGTCGACTGGGCATCGTCGAGCACCTTGCCGAAGGCATCCTTGGCCTCGATGCCGAAGCGCAGCGGCAGCAGGTTCACGCAGTGGCCGACCAGCTGGTCGTTGCCGTCGACCGATTGCCCGGCCGCCGGGATGCCGATCACGACCTCATCCTGCCCCGCCAGGCGCGACAGCACGCAGCCAAAGCCCGCCAGCAGGGTCGCGAACAGGCTGACGCCACGACGCGCGCCCATGCGGCGCACAGCGGCGACCAGTTCCGTATCGAGCAGATGGTCCTCGCGCAGCGAGGCGAAGCTGCGGCGCACCGGCCGCGGCCGGTCGGTGGGCAGGTCCAGCACCGGCGCGCCGCTGGCGAAGCGGCCCAGCCAGTACGCTTCGTCGTCTGCGTAGGTGGCGCCGTCGGGATGGGCCGCCTGCGCCAGCGCGTAGTCGGAGAACGCAACCGCTGGCGTGATCGGCGCTATCGGCGCTCCGCAACGACTGCCGTACAGCAGTCCCAAGTCCTGCACGATCAACCACCACGACCAGCCGTCGCAGGCGATGTGGTGCGCGGTCAGCAGCAGGACGTGATCGTCTTCGCCAAGGCGCAGCAGTTCGGCGCGGAACAGCTCGCCATGGGCGAGCTCGAACGCGGTTTCCACCGCCAGTCGCTGCCGCTCCTGCCTCGCCTGCGCGCGGTCCTGCGGCTCGAGCGCGGACAGGTCGATGAAGGGCATCGCCAAGTCGCCGACTTCGCGCACGCACAGCGTCTCGCCATCGGGACCGAAATTGGAGCGCAGCGCGTCATGGCGCTGCAGCAGGTCGCCGAGCGCGGCATGGAGCGCGGCACGGTCGAGGCGGCCGCGCAGATGCAGCGAGACCGACTCGTTGAAGGCGAGCGTGGCATCGGCGCCGAGCTGCGCCGCGAGCCAGACTTCGCGTTGCGGCTCGGTGGTGGGTACGACCCGATCCAGCACCCCATCGGCAAACGGGTCGTAATCGACCGCATCGCTGAGCGGAGTCTGCACAATGGCCACCATGCTCATGCTCCCACTTTGCGGTACTTGCCCGGTTCGCTTTCATTGGGAACGAACCAGGCCGGGCGTCCGTCCGGCTCGCGACCCAGGCGCGCTCCGGGCACCGGCGGCCGGCTCGGATCCATCACCACCGGCGGCGGCCCGACGCGACCCGGCAGCAGCTGCGCTTCCACCAGCTCAAGGATCGATTCCTTGTACGCCTTCAGCATGGCCTGGACATCGGCGTCGCTATGGGCGGTGGTCAGGAAGCACGGGAAGTTGTCGACAATGTGGACGCCGCGGCTGCGCAGCATCGCGAACAGCAGCTCCTGCATCGGATGGTCTTCGAGGAACTGCGTGCGCCACAGCGAGGCGAACTGCTTGATGCTGATCGGCGCGCCGACTTCCTCGAGGAATGCATTGAGCTCGTCGACATAGGCAGTGGTGCGCGCGGTCAGCTGCTCCTGCAACTGCGGGCCGACTTCCTTCATGTGCTCCAGCACCGCCTTCGCCGCCGCCAGTGCCAGCGGATGGCGCACGAACGTGCCGGCGAAGTAGGTCACGCCCACGGTCGGCACCGAATCGTCACCGTACTGCCAGTGGCCACCATCGAGCGCATCCATGAACTCACGCTTGCCCGCGACGACGCCGAGTGGATAGCCGCCGCCGATGACCTTGCCGTAGGTGGCCAGGTCGGCCTTGATCCCGAACAGCGCCTGCGCGCCGGCCGGATGGCTGCGGAAACCGGTGATGACCTCGTCGAAAATCAGCGCCGCACCCGCATCGGCGGTGATCTTGCGCACTTCGCGCAGGAACTCCACCGGCTGGAAGTCGGGACGCCGGCTCTGCACCGGTTCCACCAGAACCGCGGCCAGTTCGTGCGCGCGGCTGCGGATGATCTCCAGTGATTCGGGCGTGCCGTAGTCCAGCACCAGGATGTTCTCGGCGGTATTGGCCAGGATGCCCGGCGCGGCCGGAACCGCACGCAGCTTCCTGGTGCCGCGCACGATCACTTCGTCGTTGATGCCGTGATAGGAACCGTTGAAGGACACGATGGTGCTGCGGCCGGTGATCGTGCGAGCGATGCGGATGGCACCGAGCACGGCCTCCGAGCCGGTGTTGCACAGCGCGGCGCGGTCGTGCCCGGTGAACTCGCAGATCAGCCTGGCCACTTCGCCCGACAGCGGATGCTGTGGGCCGATCTCGTAACCCAGGTCGAGCTGCTGGCGGATCGCGTCGAGCACGAAGTCCGGCTGCCAGCCGAACATGCTCATGCCGAAACCATTGGTGGCATCGATGTATTCGTTGCCGTCGATGTCGAACAGGTGCGAGCCCTTGGAACGCCCGATCACGATCTGGTAGATGATTTCCTTGAGCGCCGGACGAAAGCCGTTGACAACGCGCGGATCGGCCATGTGCGGCCGGTGCTCCTGGGTGTAGGCCTTGGACTTCGGGCTGCGTGCCAGGTAGCGCTGGGTGAACTCGGCCAGCCGCTTGCGCTGGTGGTCGTTGAAGTCCTGGCGAGCGTTGTGGATGCGCGCGATCGCACCGAAGGCCTTCTGCACGTCGTACTTGGTGTGCGCCAGGGCAGCGGCCTCGGGGTCGGCTGCCGCATCGGCAGGCGTCGCCGATGCCGTCGGCGTGATTGCTGGAGTGGCTGCAACAGCGGGCGTTGCGACCATCGCGGGTGCCGCAGGTGCGGCCACCACAGGAGCGGGCGCAACGGCGGCAACGGGCGTGCCGGCAAGCAGCGCCAGTTGCTGCTGCATCAGCTGCATCTGCTGGGCAATGAGCGCGCGCGCGAAGTCGCCCTGTGCCGCGCCGAGCAGCGACGGGGCCGGCATTGCCACCGCCGTGACCGGAACTGCCGTGGCGACTGTCAGCGCTGCAGTTGCCTGGGCGACAGGCGCCGGTGCGGCCGCAGGCGCAGGCGGCGCCTCCGCCGGCAGCTTCTCGTCCAGCATCTTCGCCAGCCGGTCCAGGCTCGAGAACTCGCCCATCAGCTGGCGGAACGTGACGCTGACGGCGAACGTCTTCTGCAACTGCGTGGCCACCTGCGTCAGCATCAGGCTGTCCAGGCCCAGCTCCATGAAGTTGGCTTCGCTGTCGGCATCGGACAGGTCGAAACCGACCACGTCCTCGAAGACATCGCGCAACCGGCCGATCAGCGCCGGCCGGCGATCGGCGACCGCGATCTGGGCGGGCGATCCGGCGTCCGCGGAAGTGGGGGACGCGACGAGATGCGGCATGGGAATCTCCAGATCCGTGGGGATGTTCAGTGCGGGATGCGGAACGACATTGGCGACCGCCGACGGCGCATCCACCCAGAAGCGTTGGCGTTCGAAGGGATAGGTCGGCAGCAGGACGCGGCGCCGGCGCTGGCGACGGTCGAAGGTGGCCGGATCGATGGCGACGCCGCGGCACCACAGCTGACCGGCGGCGTTGCGGAGGCAGGCCTCCTCGGCCTCGGGCGAATCTGCCAGCGAGGACACGGCGACGGCCGGCTGGCGCTGCACGCCGGGATGCTGGCGGGCAAGCGTGGCCAACGTGGTGCGAGGGCCAACCTCCAGCAGCACGCGCGGACGTTCGTCGACCAGGCGCTCGAGCGCGGCGGCGAAGCGGACCGCCTCGCGCAGGTGCCGCGCCCAGTAGTCGGCCGACATCGCGGTATCGGCGTCCAGCCACTGCGCGGTAGCCGTCGACATCAGCGGCACGGCCGGCGCGTTGCGCGCGACCGCGGCCACCTCGGCGAGGAACGGCGCGACCACCGCGTCCATCATCGCCGAGTGGAACGCGTGCGAGGTATGCAGGACGCGACAGGCGACGCCATCGCCTTCGAGTTCGCCCTGGAACCGTGCGATCGCCTCGTGCGGACCGGACACGACGCAGGCGCCGGGCGCATTCTCGGCCGCGAGCGACAGATCCGCGGGCAACCTGGCCTGCAGTGCGTCCAGGGCCAGGCGCACCGACATCATCGTGCCGGTGGGCTGGGCCTGCATCAGTGCGCCGCGGCGCGCGACCAGCCGCAATGCATCGGCGAGCGTGAACACGCCGGCCAGTGTCGCGGCGACGAACTCGCCGACGCTGTGGCCGACCATCGCCGCGGGCATCACGCCGTGGCTCATCCATGTCCGCGCCAGCGAGTACTCGATGGCGAACGTTGCAGGCTGCATCACCGCGGTCGGCTGCAGGTCCTGGGCATCGCCCTTGAAGACGCGTTCGCGCAGGTCGAAGCCGAGTTCGTCGCCAAGCAGCTCCGCGCACTCGTCGAACGCGGCGCGGAACGCCGGCTCACTCTCGTACAGGCTGGAACCCATGCCGGCGTACTGCGACCCCTGCCCCGGGAACATGAAGACGACTTCGCTCGAACGCGCCGGCCGGCTGCGCATCGCGGCAGCATTCAGCTCGGTGGTGCGCAGCGCCTCCGCGGCGGCGGCGGCATCGTCCGCCACCACGCAGACGCGATGGGCGAAGGCCTTGCGGCCCACGGCCAGGGTCCAGGCGACATCGGCGAGATTGGCCTGCGGGGCCGCCACGAGTTGTTCGGCAAGGCGCTCGGCCGAGCGCGCCAGCGCCGCCGGCGTGCGTGCCGACAGCACCAGCAGTTGCGGTCCCTGGGCTGGGTCCGACTCGTCGCGCGCCGGCGCTTCTTCCATCACCACGTGGGCGTTGGTGCCACCCACGCCGAACGAACTCACGCCGGCGCGCCTCGGAGCATCGCCCACAGGCCAGTCGCTGAGGCGATCGTTGACGACGAACGGCGTGGCGGCAAAGTCGATGGATGCATTGGCCTGCTGGAAGTGCAGCGACGCCGGGATGCGCTGCTCCCACAGCGACAGCGCGGTCTTGATCACGCCGGCGCCGCCCGCGGCGATGACCAGGTGGCCCACGTTGCTCTTCACCGAACCGATCCGGCAGAAACCCGTGTCCCGGGTGCCACGGCGGAACGCGCGCGTCAACCCTTCCACCTCGATCGGATCGCCGAGCGGCGTGGCGGTGCCGTGCGTCTCGACGTAGCCGATGCTGCGCGGATCGACGCCGGCATCTGCCTGCGCCATCGCGATCACGGCCGCCTGGCCCTCGCTGCTCGGTGCGGTGAAGCTGGCCTTGTGGCCGCCGTCGTTGTTGATGGCGGTGCCGCGGATCACCGCGTACACCGGGTCGCCGTCGGCAAGCGCGTCGGACAGTCGCTTGAGCAGCACCACGGTGGCACCATCGCTGAACACCGTGCCGCTGGCATCGCGATCGAAGGTGCGGGTGTGGCCGTCGCGCGACAGCATCGCGCCTTCGACGTAGCGGTAGCCACTGCGCGGCGGGCAGGTTGCCGAAGCCGCACCGGCCAGGGCCATGTCGCACTGCCCTGCACGCAGGCTGTTCACCGCCTGGCAGATCGCGACCAGCGAGGTCGAGCACGCCGTATGCGTGCTCACCGCCGGCCCGGTCAGGTTGAGCTTGTGGGCGACATGGGTGGCGATGTAGTCCTTCTCGTTGTTGACCATCACCTGGAAGTCGCCGAGCTTGGCGATCAGGTCCGGACGGTGGACGAGATGGCGCTGGAAGTAGGTGCCGTTGTTCATGCCGGCGAATACGCCGACCGGGCCCGGCGTCGCATCGGGTGCATAGCCGGCACGCTCCAGGCATTCCCAGCTCAGCTCGAGGAAGATCCGCTGCTGCGGATCCATCAGCTCGGCTTCGCGCGGGCTGATGCCGAAGAACGCGGCATCGAAGTTTTCCAGCCCTTCGATTATTCCGCGCGCGGCGACATAAGCCGGATCGCTTCGCTCTGCGGCAGTCACCGCCAGATCGAGTTCGTCGGGCTTGAAGTAGGTGATGCTGTCGCGACCTTCGCACAGGTTGCGCCAGAAGGCCTCGACGTCACCGGCACCGGGGAAGCGCCCGGCCATCGCGACGATCGCCACCGCCTCGTTGCGCGCAGCGCCGTCGCGCGTCCCGCGCCCGAAGCGCGATTCCGGGATCGCCGACTGCGCCCCGCCCTGCAACAACGCGGCCAGTCCCGCAGGCGTCGGATGGCGGAAGAAGTCGAGCGCCGACAGCGGCGCCGATGCCGACTCGGCTTCGCGCTCGCGCCGGACGCGCTCCAGCAACCGCATCGCCAGCAGCGAATTGCCGCCCAGGTCGAAGAAGTTGTCGTGCCGTCCGATCTGCTCGATGCCAAGTACCGCGGCGTAGGCTGCGCAGATCATCAGCTCGGCCGCACCGTGCGCCGGTTCGAACGCCACCGCCAGTTCCGGGCGCTCGCTGCCCGGCTCGGGCAGCGCGCGGCGGTCGAGCTTGCCATTGGGCGTGACCGGCAGCGCAGGCAGGTGGATGAAGTGCGCCGGGATCATGTGGTCCGGCAACTGCTGGCCCAGATGCGCGCGCAGCGCTTCCACGCCGAGCGCCGCATTCGCCGGCTGGGTGACGTAATAGGCGACCAGGCGCAGGTCGCCGTCGCCGTCCGGCCGCGCCAGCACGACACCGGCGGTGACCAGCGGATGTTCGGCCAGGCGCGACTCGATCTCGCCCAGTTCGATGCGGAAACCGCGGATCTTGACCTGGAAGTCGTTGCGTCCCTGATACTCGATGTTGCCGTCGGGCTGCCAGCGGCCGAGGTCGCCGGTGCGGTACATGCGCGCCTGCGGATCGTCGGCGAACGGATCGGGCAGGAAGCGCTCGGCGGTGAGTTCGTCGCGATTGAGGTAGCCGCGCCCCACCTGCACGCCGGCGATGTAGAGCTCGCCCGTCACGCCCTGCGGCACCGGCTCGAGATGCGGATCGAGCACGTACATGCGCGTATTGGCGATCGGCTTGCCGATCGGGATGCTCAGCGCGGCCTTGCCCGGCGCGCTGGTCCATGCGGTCACATCGACCGCCGCTTCGGTCGGACCGTAGAGATTGTGCAGCTCCACCCCCGGCAGGCGCTCGTGGAAGCGCTCGGCGAGTGCGACCGGCAACGCCTCGCCACTGCACATGACGCGCTTGAGTACGCCGGCACAGGTCGGCGACGCGTCATCCTCGAGGAAGGCGTGCAGCATCGACGGGACGAAATGCATCGTGGTGACGCCGTGTTCGCGGATCACCGACGCGAGGTACGCCGGGTCCTTGTGTCCTTCCGGGCGCGCCATCACCAGGCGCGCGCCGGTCAGCAGCGGCCAGAAGAACTCCCACACCGACACATCGAAACTGAAGGGCGTCTTCTGCAGGACGGTGTCGTGCGGGCCGAGCCCGTACGCGTCCTGCATCCACAGCAGGCGGTTGACGATGCCGCGGTGCTCGTTCATCGCGCCCTTGGGAAGGCCGGTCGAGCCGGAGGTGTAGATCATGTAGGCCAGGTGGCGTGCATCCAGGCCCAGTGCCTCGGCCGCGACATCGGTGTCGGCTTCGCCCGCCCATGCCGGCTGCGGCGCCGACAGGTCCAGCACCGGGCAGCGCACTTCCAGCGATTGCAGCAACGGCAGCAGGCTGGCTTGCGTCAGCAGCACCTTCGGTGCGCTGTCGCCGAGCATGTGCACCAGCCGGTCCTGCGGATAGGACGGATCCAGCGGTACGTAGGCTCCGCCCGACTTGAGGATGGCGAGCAGCCCCACCACCATCGCCCAGCCGCGCTCGATGCAGATGCCTACGCGGTCATCGGGCCGCACGCCCTGCGCACGCAGGTAGTGCGCCAGGCGATTGGCTTCACGGTTGAGTTGCACGTAGCTGAGCGTGCGATCCTCGGCCACCACCGCCGGTGCATCGGGACTGCGCTGGACCTGCGCCTCGATCAGCGAATGCAGGCTGCAGTCCTGCGGATAGGCGACCGCGGTGTCGTTCCAGCCGTCGATCAGGTGCGCGCGCTCGGCTGGCACGAGCATCGCCAGGCGGCCGACGGCCTGCCCGGGCGCCGCTGTCGCGGCGACGAACAGGTTGTGCCCGTAGCCAAGGTAGCGCTGCAGCGTCGCTTCGTCGTAGAGGGCGGCATCGCCTTCCAGTTCGAGGGTCAGCACACCGCCGGCATCGCGCATGCGAAGCGCCAGTTCGAACCCGGACAGGACGCCATCGCCATCTGCGAAACCAATCTGCCAACCGTCGGTCGATTGCCCTTCGGCTGCCGCGGTCGTCGCCAGAACCTGCTGTTCGGTGGCCTTTGCGATCAGCGCCGCGAAGGCAATGGCGGGATCCAGGTCCAGACGGACCGGCAGCACAGCGGCGCCGGACCTGCCCGCGACCGCGATCGCCATTTCGGTCTGGTTCGACAACCGATGCAGGAGAATGGCCCAGCCAGCCAGCACGGCGACTGCCAGCGACTGCCCGTGATCGTCGGCCGCAACCTGCAGCGCCGTGCGCAGCGAGTTGGGTACGAGCAGTTGCGCCTGGGCGCGTGCCTCGGAGGCTTCGCGTCCGCGCGGGCGATCGGCAGGCACCTCTACCAGCGCTGGCAGTTCCGGCGGTTCGCTTTGCGCAGTGTTCTGACGCGTATTCCGCGCGACGTCCAGCGTGCCAGCACCCGTGCTACCCATGTTCAATCCCCCGGTGTCCACTGAGGGATAACGTGCTAGCGCCGCGATGGCGGTCAGAACGTGGTTGTCGCGAATCGGCGAAACGCATTATTTGCCGCGAAAGTCGCCGGGAAGGCGGCATGCAGATTGCCGCTTGTCTGTTCCAACGCATTGGACGCGGCAAAACGGCCTTCTGCCGTGCCGCTTGCCCGGAACGTTCGCCTCTCCGTCGGCAACTATTGCGCACCCGGCCGTGGTACGCGCTAGGATGCGCCGAATAAGGGGGGGCCATGAGTCAGGACTTCTCGCTTCTGTATTTCCAGCTGGGCCTGGAACCTGGCTGCAGCCTTGAAGACCTCAAGCGTGCCTACCGGGTGCGCGTGGCCGAACTGCATCCCGATCGCCATGGCAACGGCTCCGCCACGAACGAGGGCCTCGAGGCGCTGACCGAACTGACCGCACTGTATTCCAAGGCGATCCGCTTCCATCGCATCCACGGCCGGCTGCCCGGCGCGGCGCCAAAGGCCGGCGCCGAGCACATCCCGCATACCGTGCATGCCGCGCAGCCGCACCATGCCGGACGTGGCAACCACGACGCCACGCCCGCCTCGCCACGGATGACGGCGAGCCGCGCAATCGGACGCAGCGACCCGGTTCCCAACCGCACCACGCCGACGCTGGCCATCGTCACCATCCTGGTTCTGGTCATCGTCATGCTGGCGCTGCACTGGTCCGAGTCCGGATTCGAGCAGCAGGTCGAAAACAGCCTGCACGCGCAGGAAGCCGAACAGCCTTACGACTCGCAGGAGCCGCGGCTCGAACTGGGCATGGAGGAAGGCGCGGTGTTTGCCATCCAGGGTGCGCCGGTGGTGGTCCAGGACGGCATCTGGAACTACGGCTCGTCGTGGGTGCGCTTCGAGGACGGTCACCTCGTCGACTGGAGCAGCGTTCCACCGAACCGGCTCAGGACGGCCACGCCGCGTCCGGTCAGCGAAGAAGAATCGCAGTAAGAGGCACCGCAGGCGCCCACCGCATGGAGACCGGACCTTGCACCGGCAAGGTCCGGCCCCGCCCTGCCCTCAGCGCGCCCCGCGCTGGAACAGCACCACTTCGACCGTCTGCAGCAGGATGATCAGGTCGAAGGCCAGCCCATGGTTCTTGACGTAGAACAGGTCGAACTTGAGCTTCTCCTCGGCGTCGCGCACCGAGGCGCCATACGGGTAGCGCAACTGCGCCCAGCCGGTCAGGCCCGGCTTCACGCAATGGCGCACGGCGTAGTAGCGGATCTCGCGGCTGAGCATGTCGACGAACTGCGGGCGTTCGGGCCTGGGCCCGACGATGCTCATCTCGCCGCGCAGGATGTTGAACAGCTGCGGCAGCTCGTCAAGCCGCACCATGCGGATGAAGCGTCCGACACGCGTGGTGCGGTCATCGCCGGTCTGCGCCCAGCGCGCGACTCCGTCGGTCTCGGCATCCACGCGCATGCTGCGGAACTTGATCAGCTCGAACGGGCGGCCACCCTCGCCGATCCGCGTCTGCTGGTACAGGATCGGGCCGGGCGACTCCAGGCGGATGCACAGTGCCACCAGCGCCATGAGCGGCCAGGTGACCATCAGCAGCGCGCTGGCGGCGAGCACATCGAAGAAGCGCTTGTTCATGCAGCGCGAAGTCGAATGGTCGAAGCCGCCGGAAAACACCAGCCATGACGGATCGACCAGGTTGGTGGTGACGATGCCGGCTTCGCGTTCGAAGAACGTCGACAGATCGGTCATGGTCACGCCGCGTTGCACGCAGGCCAGCATGTCGTCCATCGGCAGGCCACCACGACGCTCGTCCGGTGCGACCACGACCTCACTGATCTGCAAGCGATGCGTCAGCTCGGCCAGTCCGTCGGGCAGGGCCACCTGCAGGTTCGCAGGCACCGCGATTTCCTGTCCCGGAATCGGCACGAAACCGATCAGGGTGAAGGCGCGCCGGTCGCTGTTGCGGCGCAACCGGCTGTTGATCAGATCGGCGTTGCGGCCGGCGCCGAGCACCAGCACCCGCCGCCGGAACAACTCGCCCGCGAACACCTGCAGGATGCCCAGGCGCAGCAATCCCAGCCCTGCCATGGACAGGACCAGCGCTATCACGATCACGCCGCGGCCGATGTAGGCGGCAGGCACCAGGTAGTACAGCACCATCAGGCCGATGCCACCGATCGCGAACGACACCAGCAGCCGCAGCGCGAACTCGAAGCGGTTCAAGCGAACGTGCACTTCGTACAGGCCCAGCGCAGCCATCGAGGTGGTCACGAACAACGCCACCATGAAGGCCCTGACGGCGAGGTTCTCGGAAAATATCTCGTGGCCTTCGGGATCGTTCACGAAACGCAGCCACGCCGCGCCGGCCACCGCCGCCATCACCAGCAACAGTTCCAGCAACCAGATGAGCGTCAGCGCCCGGTTCTTGAGACTTGCCTTTCCGAAGACCATGAAACCGCACTCCCGCGGGGGGCATGCAATACCCGATCGTTGCGGGCTGCATGCGGTTGACGCACACGCTGCGTGGGGGCTCCAGGGCATCGAGTGCCGAGGGAACCGTGCATTGCGTCGAGGGGTGTGGGCCGATCTTGTCAGGATGGCAGTTGCCATCGACCCGGCCGTCGTTGCCTATCCCCCCAACGACGAACTCACGACACGTACAACGCCGGCTCGGCGACCACCCGGCCACCGACCGGTCGCAACCAGACGCCTTCGATCACCGCATCCACCGGCGCCGCCACGGCGGCGGTCCAGCGCATGCCGATCTCGAGCATCGACAGGCGCACTGGACCGGCGTTGTCGGCGGTCGATGCGGTCAACGGCAGGACCGCGCCGTCGGCAGCAACAAAACTGGTCATTTCCCTCTCCAGGCCGATGCCTTCGGCCTTGAGCAACGCTTCCTTGCGCACCCACAACGCCAACAGCTCACGTCCGAAGAGCGATTCGCGCAATCCGGCGAGCTGGCGTGCCTCGGTGGCGTGGCAGATGCTGGTCGACACCTGCGGCAGTTCGCTCGCGCGCAGCGAAGGCTCGATGTCGATGCCCACCGGCCCCATCGCGCAGACGGCGAAGGCCGCCACGCCCTCGGCATGGCTGAGGCTGGTGTGCAATGCCATTCCGGGCAGGCACGGGCATCCGCGCTCGTCGCGCGCCAGCGGCACGTCCGCCGCGGCAATGCCGAGCACGCCGGCCAGCACCATGCGGTGCAGGGCGTAGGCGATGGTCAATGCTTCGCGGTCGGCCGGCTGGCGCCGATGCAGCACGCGCGAGCGCTCGGCCGGATCGAGCAGGGTCCAGGCTTCGTCCAGCCACGACTGCCACGCCTCGATCTCGGCGAACGCAACCACGCACGAGCGTGCCCGCGAGGGCCGCAGGTCCGGCGCGTCGGGCATGGCGCCAGGCACGCCGAGTGGGCGCACGGGCACGATCAATGTCATTGGGCACGCCGCGCCGGTTGAACAACTCCTGCCATCTCTTCCCCCTGCCCGGCCTTGCGCCAGCTGCCTGTCGATCACGACTACCCTCAACGCGGGAGCGCACGCGCTCAGGCCAAGGCGACCGCAGCGGACGGTCCGGGGCGCTCGCGCGGCCGGGGCGCTTCCTGTGTGCGTCCTGTTTGGGCCCCGCCGCGCGTTATCTGCTGCGAGGCCGGATATCACCACCGTGATGTCGCCTCCCCAGGGGCCACCATGCGCGAACGCCAGCACAGCCATCCGTCCACGCTCTCGCGCGGCGTGTGCCGCGACGACGCCTGAGCACCCGGGACGTCATCGATATGGACACCACCGATTTCGAGGGAGCGCAGGTCCAGGGCCGGCACGTCCATGGCCAGGCGCGTGAAGGACGCGGCGCCGATGGTCGTGCGGCCGCGCACGGCGCAAGCGCGGCCCCTGCGACCGCGACTTCAGCGCCCACGTCGCTGCAGACCGTCAAGGTCGGCGTCGTCGGCCTGGGCTACGTCGGACTGCCGTTGGCGGTCGCGTTCGCGAAGTATTTCGACACGGTCGGCTTCGACATCAATGCCGCCCGCGTCGAAGAGTTGAGCCAGGGCCAGGACAGCACGCTGGAAGTGGAACCGGCGGAGCTGGCCGCAGCGCGCCGGTTGCGCTGCAGCTGCGATCTGTCGGAGCTGCGCGAGTGCAATGTCTACATCGTCACCGTGCCGACCCCGATCGACGCCGCCAAGCGTCCGAATCTCGGCCCGCTCGCGCGCGCCAGCGAAACCCTCGGCAAGGTGCTCAAGCACGGCGACGTGGTCGTCTACGAATCCACCGTCTACCCGGGTTGCACCGAGGAAGTGTGCGTACCGATCCTGGAGCGCTCGTCGGGGCTGGTGTTCAACCGCGACTTCTTCGTCGGCTACAGCCCGGAGCGGATCAACCCCGGCGACAAGGACCATCGCCTGACCTCGATCCTCAAGATCACCTCCGGATCGACGCCGCAGGTGGCCGACTTCGTCGACCGGCTCTACGGCTCGATCATCGAAGCCGGTACCCACAAGGCCAGTTCGCTGAAGGTCGCCGAAGCGGCCAAGGTGATCGAGAACACCCAGCGCGATCTCAACATCGCCCTGATCAACGACCTGGCGATCCTGTTCAACAAGCTCGGCATCGACACCCTGGAAGTGTTGCAGGCGGCCGGCACCAAGTGGAACTTCCTGCCGTTCCGGCCGGGCCTGGTCGGCGGCCACTGCATCGGCGTGGATCCCTACTACCTGACCCACAAGGCGCAGGAGATCGGCCACCACCCGGACGTGATCCTCGCCGGCCGCCGCACCAACGACGGCATGGGCGCCTACATCGCCAGCGAAGTCGTGCGGCTGATGGTGCGCAAGGGCATCAACCCGGTGCAGGCGCGGATCCTGATCCTGGGCCTGGCGTTCAAGGAGAACTGCCCGGACCTGCGCAACACCCGTGTGGTCGACATCGTCCACGCGTTGCGTGGCTACAACGCCAACGTCGACGTGCACGATCCCTGGGTCGAGGCCGACGAAGCCGCTGCCGAGTACGACATCACCCCGATCGATGCGCCCGCAGCGGGCGAGTACGACGCGGTGATCGTGGCCGTCGCCCACCGCCAGTTCGCCGAACTCGGCGCGCAGGGCGTGAGAGCGCTCGGCAAGCCGGTATCGGTGCTCTACGACGTCAAGTACGTGCTGCCGCGCGACGCGGTCGACGGCCGGCTGTGATGTTGCCTGCCAACGCCAACCATTCCCCACCCACTTTCGGAGATCCACTGCGATGAAGGTCCTCGTTACCGGCACGGCTGGATTCATCGGCTCGCACGTCGCATTGGAACTGCTGCGACGCGGTGACGAAGTGGTGGGGTTCGACAACCTCAACAACTACTACGACGTCGGCCTGAAGAAGGCGCGACTGGCGCGCTTCCTGAGCCATCCCCGCTACACGCACCTGCACGCCGACCTGGCCGACCGCGACGCCGTCGAAGCCGCGTTCGAGCGCCATCGTCCGCAACGGGTGGTGCACCTGGCCGCACAGGCGGGCGTGCGTTATGCCGCGGAGAACCCTCACGTCTACGTCAGCAGCAACGTCACCGGTTTCCTGCACATACTGGAGGGCTGCCGCCGCCACGGCAGCGAGCACCTGGTATTCGCCTCCACCAGTTCGGTGTACGGCGCCAACACCTCGATGCCCTTCTCCGAGCACCAGCCCAGCGAGCACCCGCTGACGCTGTACGCGGCGACCAAGAAGGCCAACGAGCAGATGGCGCACAGCTACGCGCATCTGTACGGAATCCCGAGCACTGGCCTGCGCTTCTTCACCGTCTACGGCCCGTGGGGCCGTCCGGACATGGCGCTGTTCCTGTTCACCAGGGCCATCCTCGCCGGCGAACCGGTTCCGGTGTTCAACCATGGCCGGCACAAGCGCAGCTTCACCTACATCGACGACATCGTCGCCGGCGTGGTGCGCGCACTCGACCGGATCCCGACACGAGACGATGCCTGGCGCGGCGAAACGCCGGACCCGGCCAGCAGCGGTGTCGCCCCGTACCGCCTGTACAACATCGGCAGCCGCGAAAGCGTGGAACTGCTGCGCTACATCGAAGTGCTGGAGCAATGCCTGGGACGCAAGGCGACCTTGCAGATGCTTCCGCTGCAGGCAGGCGACGTCCCGTCGACCGAAGCCGACTGCAGCGATCTCGCCCACGACATGGGCTACAGCCCGCAGTTCACCGTCGAGCAAGGCGTGGAGAACTTCGTGCGCTGGTATCGCGACTACTACCACCTCGGCGCAGCCGTGCCGGCCCGCCAGTACGCGTAATCGCGCAGTTCACCGTCATCCCGGCGAACGCCGGGATCCATTTGCCGTTGCTTGCGAAAATTGCCCTCACCCCAACCCCTCTCCCGCGTGCGGGAGAGGGGCTGATAACGCAGAGGCACCGTCGGGCTCATGCCCTTCACCCGCGTGCGGGAGAGGGGCTGATAACGCAGATGCAGCGTCCGGCTCATGCCCTTCTCCCGCGTGCGGGAGAAGGTGCCGGCAGGCGGATGAGGGCCGCCCGACTACAAAGCAAAAGGGCCGATGGTTTCCCATCGGCCGCATGTAACACAAAGCAAAAGGGCCGATGGTTTCCCATCGGCCCTTCGCTTTCTTGTGTGGCGCGCCCGGAGAGATTCGAACTCCCGACCACCAAGTTCGTAGCCTGGTGCTCTATCCAGCTGAGCTACGGGCGCTGAGTTGAAAAATTATGACGGCTCGATTTCGATTCGTCAAACATTTTTCGAACATTTTCCTGTCGATTCACTCGCTGCTGGCGAGGATCTTCAGGTCCCGCAAAACGCCCGAAGGTGTTTCGCGGTTGGCGAAATCCGCGGTTCCCCGCATCGCATGGAGCCATCCATGTCGACGCGTTCTCAGGGGTGCATTGCACTTCCTGCGGAACCCGGGCCTCGCCGGTGGAACTGGCGGAGACTGAGGGATTCGAACCCTCGATGGAGCTTTTGACCCCATACTCCCTTAGCAGGGGAGCCCCTTCGGCCTCTCGGGCAAGTCTCCGAGAAAAACTCGGAAAAGCTCCGAACCAAGACAACTCGGTTCGGCGCGGGCGCAAAGCATAACGGCTCGCCCCGCGCACGGCAAACAATTTATGTCAGCCGTCGGTGTTCTTGCCCGCATCGTCAGCGGGTTCTTCACCGCGCTGGATTCGCTGGTAGATCTCTTCGCGGTGCACAGCGACATCTTTCGGTGCAGTAATTCCGATACGCACCTGGTTGCCCTTGACGCCGAGCACGGTGACAGTCACCGAGTCGCCGATCATCAGGGTCTCACCGACGCGACGCGTCAGGATCAGCATCTAACATCTCCTATGGCCGGCAGGTCCACCGCCGGCAAATGGGCGCTCCCGGGAGCGCCTCCAGTTCTGTACACAAACGTGAACCATATTAGCGGCCGGTCAAACGTGACCGCAACCGCAGAAGGTCACATTTCTCGTTCAGCTAAGCTTGCCTTCGACCCAGCCGGCGACACCCGCCAGCGCCTGGACCAGCGCCGGGCCATCATCGCCGCCGCCCTGGGCCATGTCGGCGCGGCCGCCGCCCTTGCCATTGATCTGACTGGCCACGTGCGCCAGGAGTTCCCCGGCCTTGACCTTGCCGGCCGCGGCGCCGTTGACGCCGGCGACCAGGGCCGCCTTGCCGTCGCTGGTGCCGGCCAGCACGATCACGCTGTCGCCGAGCTGCTGCTTGAGGCGGTCGACCGCATCGCGCAGCGCCTTGGCGTCGAAACCCTCCAGCCGCGTGGCCACGACCTTGATCGCACCGACCTGCGCCGCCGAAGCGCCCAGGTCGGACGTCGCGCCGGAGGCGGCCTTGGCCTTGATCGACTCGAGCTCGCGCTCGAGCTTCTTCTGCCGGTCGAGCAGGCTGCGCAGCTTGTCGGCGACGTCGGCGGCGTTGCCGCCCAAGAGGCTGGCGGCTTCGTCGAGACGACGCTCTTCCTCGGCGACAAAGTCCAGCGCGCCCTGCCCGGTCAGTGCCTCGATGCGACGCACGCCCGCGGAGACGCCGCCCTCGGACACGATCTTGAACAGACCGATGTCGCCGGTGCGCGACACGTGCGTGCCGCCGCACAGTTCGGTCGAGGTATCGCCCATGCGCAGCACGCGCACTTCATCGCCGTACTTTTCGCCGAACAGCGCCATCGCGCCGAAATCGAGCGCTTCCTGCATGCCCATGTGGTGCACTTCGGCGGCGTGGTTGCGGCGCACTTCGGCATTCACGCGACGCTCGATCTCGGCCAGGTCGCCGGCACTGACCGGAGCGAAGTGGGCGAAGTCGAAACGCAGGCGATCGGGGGCGACCAGCGAACCCTTCTGGGTGACATGGTCGCCAAGCACGCTGCGCAGTGCGGAATGCAGCAGGTGCGTCGCCGAGTGGTTGAGCACGGTTGCAGCACGACGCACCGCATCGACGCTGGCGCTTACGCGATCGCCGCGCTTGAGCGAGCCACTGGCGAGGTTGCCGACGTGACCATGGAACTGGCCGGCGAATTTCTGCGTATCGCGCACGGCGAAGCGCGCCGCACCGGCTTCGATATCGCCGGTATCGCCCACCTGGCCGCCGCTTTCGGCGTAGAACGGCGTGCGATCGAGGATCACCACCGCGTCGTCGCCGGCGTCGATCTGGTCGACCGGGCGGCCGTCCTTGAGCAGGGCCAGCACTTCCAGGTCCTGCGCACCGAGTTCGTCGTAGCCCAGGAACCGGGTCGGCGACAGCTGCGCGGCCAGCTCGGCCGGCATCGTGGTGGCGTTGCCGAACTTGCCGGCCTCGCGCGCCTTGCGGCGCTGTTCGTCCATCGACTGGTCGAAGCCGGCCATGTCGACCGACAGGCCGCGCTCGCGCGCGATGTCGGCAGTCAGGTCGACCGGGAATCCATAGGTGTCATACAGGCGGAACGCGTCGGCACCGGGAATCACTCCGTTCGAGCGCGAAGCGACTTCGTCGAAAATGCGCATGCCCGAGTCGAGCGTTTCGGCGAAGCGCTCTTCCTCGGCCAGCAGCGCGCGCTCGACGAACTCGCGCTTGGCGGTCAGTTCCGGATAGGCATCGCCCATCACCTCGACCAGCGGCGCGACCATGCGGCTGAAGAACGGACCCTTCTGGCCCAGCATCCAGCCGTGGCGCAGGGCGCGACGGATGATCCGGCGCAGCACGTAGCCGCGGCCCTCATTGCTCGGCAGCACGCCGTCGACGATCAGGAACGAACACGCGCGGATGTGATCGGCGATCACACGCAGCGACTTGTTGCCCAGGTCGGCGGTCGAGGTGAACTCGGCGGCCTTGGCGATCAGGTGGCGGAACAGGTCGATCTCGTAATTGCCATGCACGCCCTGCAGCACGGCGGCCAGGCGCTCCAGGCCCATGCCGGTGTCGACGCACGGCGCCGGCAACGGCACCAGAGTGCCGTCGGGCTGGCGGTCGAACTGCATGAAGACCAGGTTCCAGATCTCGATGAAACGGTCGCCGTCCTCGTCCGGGGAACCCGGCGGGCCGCCGGCGATGTGGTCGCCGTGGTCGTAGAAGATTTCCGTGCACGGGCCGCAGGGACCGGTGTCGGCCATCTGCCAGAAATTGTCGGACGCATATGGCGCGCCCTTGTTGTCGCCGATGCGGATGATGCGCTCGGCCGGAATGCCCATCTTCTGGTTCCAGATGCCATAGGCCTCGTCATCGGTGTGGTAGACCGTGACCAGCAGGCGCTCGGCCGGCAGCTTCCAGACCTTGGTCAGCAGCTCCCAGGCCCACGCGATCGCGTCGTCCTTGAAGTAGTCGCCGAACGACCAGTTGCCCAGCATCTCGAAGAAGGTGTGGTGGCGGGCGGTGTAACCGACCTGGTCGAGGTCGTTGTGCTTGCCGCCGGCACGCAGGCAGCGCTGCACGTCGGCCGCGCGCACGTAGCCGGGCTTCTCGCTGCCGAGGAAGACGTTCTTGAACTGGACCATGCCCGAGTTCGTGAACAGCAACGTCGGATCGTTGGCCGGCACCAGCGGCGCCGACGGCACGATCGTGTGGCCCTTGCCACGGAAGAATTCGAGGAAATCGCTGCGGATTTCGCTGGTGCTGATGTGATGCGGGTTCTTCATGCCTGCGCGCGGAGTCTGTGACGGGACCGGCCTGGGCGGACCGGCCCATGCCCCTCACGATGGGGGCGTCGACAGGAGCAGGCAACCCAGGACCCGAAAGCCGGTTAGGTTAACAGGACGGCGCCATCTCTGCGCAGAGCCAGCCCCGCCTCGGCCCTTGCCGGACCCTTGTAGGAGCGAGCTTGCTCGCGACCCGGCAGGCGGCAGCGGTGCCCCATCGCGAGCAAGCTCGCTCCTACGTCAGTCGTCCGGATCGAAACGGGTAGCGGCGCGCACGCTGGCGCCGTCGAAGCCCCGCCGCATCAGGAAATCCGCGGCCTTGCGCCGCAGGTTCAATTCTTCGGTCACCCCGGGGCCAAACCGGCGCTGGACCAGCTCGCGGGCGTTCTCGGCCCAGTCGCCCTCGTAGGTCTCCATGGCCCGGGCGACGGCCTCGCGGTCCAGTCCGTGGGTGGCCAGCTCGGCGCGGATCCGGACCGGCCCATAGCCACTGCCGGCACGGCTGCGGACCAGGCTTTCGGCGAAGCGCTTGTCGTCCTGCCAACCCTCGCCCGCCAGCCGGCCGACGGCGGCCTCGACGTCGCCGGCGTTCAGCCCGCGCGAGGTCAGCTTGCGGCTGAGCTCCTTGCGGGAATGCTCGCGCCGGGCCAGCAGGCCCAGCGCCCGCTGCAACGGCGTCTGCTCTGGACGTCCGCGGCGTCGGGCGGCGCCGGAAGCGGCACCACCGCGGTCGTCGCCTCCGGAACCGCTGCCCGTCACGTCATCGTGTGGCGCGCCGTCATGTGGCGCGCCTTCATCTGGCAAGTAGCCGTGCATCGCCGCCTACCCTTTCCTTGCAGTCCGCTCAGTCTTCGACGACGGCATCGTCGCCGCCTTCGTCGCGTCGGGCATCGGTGGCCACGAACTTCTCGCGCAGCGCAGCTTCCAGGCGCTTGGCGATCTCGGGGTTGTCCTTGAGGTACTGGCGGGCATTCTCCTTGCCCTGGCCGATGCGCTCGTCGTAGGCGCTGTACCAGGCGCCGGACTTCTCGACCAGCTTGGCGTCCACGCCCATGTCGATCAGCTCGCCTTCGCGCGAGATGCCCTCGCCGTACAGGATCTCGGTGACGACCTGCTTGAACGGCGGCGCCAGCTTGTTCTTGACCACCTTGATGCGGGTCTGGTTGCCGATGATCTCGTCGCCCTTCTTGATCGCACCGATGCGGCGGATGTCGAGGCGCACGGAGGCGTAGAACTTCAGCGCATTGCCGCCGGTGGTGGTTTCCGGGCTCTGGCCCGGCATCATCACGCCGATCTTCATGCGCAGCTGGTTGATGAAGATCACCATGCAGTTGGAGCGCTTGATGTTGCCGGTCAGCTTGCGCAGCGCCTGGCTCATCAGGCGGGCCTGCAGGCCGGGCAGTTGGTCCCCCATCTCGCCTTCGATTTCGGCGCGCGGGGTCAGCGCGGCGACCGAGTCGATCACGACCATGTCGACCGCGCCCGAACGCACCAGCATGTCGGCGATTTCCAGGGCCTGCTCGCCGGTGTCGGGCTGGCTGACCAGCAGGTCGTCGACGTTGACGCCGAGCTTGGAGGCGTAGGTCGGGTCGAGCGCGTGCTCGGCGTCGACGAAGGCCGCGGTGCCGCCCAGCTTCTGGCACTCGGCGATGGTCTGCAGGGTCAGTGTGGTCTTGCCCGAGGACTCAGGACCGTAGATCTCGACGACGCGGCCCTTGGGCAGGCCGCCGATACCCAGGGCGATGTCGAGCATCAGCGAACCGGTGCCGATGACCTCGGCCGGCTCCGCCACGCGGTCGCCCATGCGCATCACCGAGCCCTTGCCGAACTGCTTCTCGATCTGGCCCAGGGCGGCCGAAAGGGCGCGCTTCTTGTTCTCGTCCATCGTGGAGTCCTTGAGGTCGTGTTGGTCGTATTGCCGTGATGACGGCATTCGTGTCGGGGACAACTTAGGCTTGGCAGGTCGCACGGACTGAGACTCCCGTGCGTGGACTGCAAATCTGTTCGATCAGGGAAGCGGTGGGCATTGGCGCACTCCGAAGGGGATGGTGGGGGAAGGCCGCATCGCGTGGCTGGAATATCCCAGCCATCGACGTCCGGCCCCTGGAGGCGCTCATCGATTCGGCCTTACCAGCCCGCAGTACAGACCTTCGATGGCGAAATCCTGGTCGGGTTCGACCTCGATCGGCGCGTAGTCCGGATTGCGCGGCAGCAGGCGGATGCGGTCCTTGCCGATCTTGAGCAGCTTGACGGTGATCTCGTCGTCGATGCGCGCGACCACGATCTGACCCGAGCGGGCGTCACGGGTGCGGTGCACGCCGATCAGGTCGCCGTTGAAGATGCCCTCGTCGCGCATCGAGTCGCCCTTGACCTTGAGCAGGTAGTCGGGGGTCGGCGAGAAGAACACGCGATCGAGCAGGACGAAATCGTCGGAGCCGATGTCGGCGCCGATCGGCCGGCCGGCAGCGACCTGCCCCAGCACCGGCAGGCGCAGGGCATCGTCGGAGATGGCGGCGTGATCGGCGGCGGGGTCGATCGCCTGCACAGCGACCGCGTCGGCCATCTCCACCAGCGGTGCCACCAGGCGGATGCCGCGGGCCCGGCCCGGCACGCGCTGGATCGCGCCGGCCTGCTCGAGTGCCTCGAGGTGGTACTGGGCCGCGCGCACGCTGCTGAAGCCCATGGCGCGGGCGATCTCGGTCTGCGAGGGCGGCACGCCCTCGGCTTCGATCCGCTCGGCGATCAGGGTGAGGATGGCGCGCTGGGTGTCGGTGATGTCCATTAGTAGCAATACTACTAACGGACTTTTCCCGCCGTCAAGCCCTTCCGTCATCGTAGGAGCGAGCTTGCTCGCGATCCGCCTGGCCGCCGCCTGTCGCGTGGATCGCGAGCAAGCTCGCTCCTACCCGGAACCGGTCAGGCACCGGTCAGGCCATCAGCTCGGCGAGGCCGTGCAATGCCGCGGCCACCGTCTGCCGGCGCACGTCGTCGCGGTCGCCGTCGAAATGGAAGGTCACCGCGGTCGGGTAACCGCCGCGCCGCTTCCAGGCGATCCACACCGTGCCGACCGGCTTGTCCTCGGTGCCGCCACCGGGGCCGGCGATGCCAGTCACGGCGACCGCCAGCGTCGCGCCGGAATGCACGAGCGCGCCGGACACCATCTCGATCACCGTGTCGCGGCTGACCGCACCGTGTTGTTCGAGTGTTTGCGGGCGCACGCCAAGCAGCGCCTGCTTGGCCTCGTAGCTGTACGCGGCCATGCCCGCCTCGAACCAGTTCGAGGAGCCGGGAATGTCGGTGAGCATCTTGGCGATCCAGCCGCCGGTGCAGCTTTCGGCGGTCACCAGGGTCTGGCGGTGGTTGCGGGCCGCTTCGCCCACCAGTTCGGCGAGGCGATGCAGGGCGGCATCGGAGACGTCGTTTTTCATGCCGGCATGATAGCCGCAAGTTGTGACGGCGCAGAGGCTGCAACCATGAAGCCCCTCTCCCGCTTGCGGGAGAGGGGTTGGGGTGAGGGCAGGAGCACCGCTGAGCAAAAGCGCCCTCATCCGCCCTTCGGGCACCTTCTCCCGCACGCGGGAGAAGGGATCACGCCCTCAGTACAGGATCCGCAACGTCATGCCATACGTGCGCGGCGCGCCGAGGAATCCGTTGAACGAGTTGAACGGATTGTTCGGCGCCGGCGACACGTTCTGCAGCGGTGCGTCGAAGCCGACCTGGACATAGTCCTCGTCGGTGAGGTTGAGCGCCCACAGCTCGACCATCCAGTTCCTGTTCTGTTTGCCGATGCCGATGCGTGCATTGACCACGGTGAAGCCTTCCTGGACCTTCTCCACGTCCAGGTCCGAGCCGGTGTTGTACTCGGACATGTACTTGGCGCCGAGGTTGAAGCGCGCCAGAAGGTCACCGGCGAACGGATAGTCGTAGGTCACCGAGGCCGATGTCGACCAGTACGGCGCGAAGCTCACCCGGCTGCCCGGCAACTTGTACAGCGCGCCGGTGGGCGCGACGAAATCGCCGCCGGGAATGTTGTCGCCGTAACGGGTATCGGCGTAGGTCACGCCACCTTGCACCATCAGCCCGCGCGTGGCCTGCCACAGCACCTCGGTGTCGATGCCCTTGGACACGACCTCCGGGATCGAACGCACCACGAAGCTGGTGCCCAGGAAGCTGTTGAGCTGGAAATCCTCGTAGGTCTGGTGGAACAGCGTGGCGTTGAGCAGCAGGTTGCCTTCGTTCCAGGTGGTCTTGGCGCCGAGCTCGTAGCTGTCGACGAACTCGCCAGGGAACGAGGTGTCGTTCACCGGCACGATGCCCGAGCCACCGCTGGACAGCCCGGTATTGGACTGCACGCGGTCGAGGTTGAAGCCGCCGGCCTTGTAGCCGCGCGCGGCCGAGGCGTAACCCATCCAGTGCTCGTTCCAGCGGTACGCGGCCTTGAGCGTGCCGGACCATTCCTTCTCTTCGCTCTCCTGGTGCGTGACGCGGCCGTTGTGCAGCGGGTTGGCCCACGGCAGGCAGGAGAAGCCGATCACCTGCGGGATCACCGTCGGCAACGCCGCCTGCGGCACGCCGCGCGCGAGCAGCGCCGCCGCCACGCGTTGCTGTCCACCCGGCCCGAGCATCGCCGCGCAGCCCGGGCTGCCATTGGGATTGCTGTAGGCCGAATCGAGCTCTTTCTCCTCACGGGTGTAGCGCAGGCCGAGGGTCAGGTCGAGCGCGTCGGTCGCGTGCCAGGTGTTGTTGGTGAAGATGGCCGCGCTCTTGGCGTTCTGCTTGTAGACGTCATCAGCACCGAAGCCGGCGAACACCGTGCCGAACGGCCGGCCGCTCGCCTGCGACAGGAACAGCGGAGCGGTCGGGCTGCGGCCCAGCGCCGGGTTGATCATCGACAGCAGCGCTACCGACAGGTACGGCTCGTAGGCATTGCCGATGCGGTAGGTCTCGTTGCGGTCGAGGTCTTCGTCGGAATAGAACAACCCCACCATCCAGTCGATGCTGTCGCTGGCGCCGGTCAGGCGGAACTCCTGGGTGAAGGTCTCGAACCCGGTCAGCGATTCGTCCTCTTCGCCGTTGCGGAAGAGGATGTCGGCACTGCTGAAATCGAAATCCAGGCCGTTGATCGAATCCCACTCGCGCCAGGCGGTGATCGAGGTCAACGTCGCGCCGTCGAACCACGGCGTGATCCAGTTGACCTCGGCGGCGACGCCCTTGTCCTTGATGTCCTGCTTGGTGCTGCGGTTGCTCCAGGCGACCCGCGCGAACGGATCGGCCACTGGCGCCACGCCTTCGTCCGGCGACAGGGCATTGACGATGTCGCCCGTGGCGCCGCGCACGGTCGTCACGCCGACGCAGCAGTTCTCCTCGCGACTGGTGAAGTCGGCGATGAAATTGATGTCGAGGTTGTCGGTCGGCTCCAGCAACAACTGGCCGCGCAGGGTGTGGAAGTTCTGGTCGCCGTCTTCGGTCTCCACGCGCGGGCCGGCGCCGGTGTGCACGTCGGTGAAGCCGTCGCGCTTGCGCTTGGCGGCGTAGACGCGGAACGCCGACATGTCGTTGAGCGGCACGTTGAGCGAGCCTGCGACGCCGACTGCGTTGTAGTTGCCGACCGTCAACTCGCCTTCGACCTGGGTGAGGTAATGCGGGCGCTTGGTGATCACGTTGATCACGCCGGCGGAGGTGTTCTTGCCGAACACGGTGCCCTGCGGGCCCTTCAGTACTTCGATGCGCTCGATTTCGCCAAGGTCGCCGAAGCCGACGCCGTTGCGCGGCCGGTACACACCGTCGATGACCACACCGACCGACGATTCCAGGCCGGCGTTGTCGCCGACCGTGCCGATGCCGCGGATGCGGGCGGTGGTCTGGGCTTCACTCTGGGTGCTGGTGACGGTCAACCCAGGCACCAGCACCTGCAGGTCCTTGACGTCACGCACGCCGGTGTCCTGCAGAAGCTGCTCGGGCAAGGCGGTGATGGCGATCGGCACGTCCTGAAGCGCTTCTTCGCGCTTTTGCGCCGTGACCGTCAATGCGGCCAGTGTCGTGGGCTCTTCGTCCTTCTTCAGCTGGCCGCTCTGCAGGACCGGGGCCGCTGCGGCCTCCTGGGCCTGGGCCTGGACCGACCAGACTGGCGTCGCGAGCGTCGTCGCGATCGCGAGCGCAAGCAGCTTCCTGGCCACGTTCTTTGTGGTGCCCACTGAAACAACTGGCTTGCACGAAACCATCGCGTCCCCTCCCCTCGAGTTATTGGATGTACGGCGTCCGACCCACAGCCAATGCACACGCCCCCTTTTGGCGCGACCGGCGACACCCCCATCCAGACTCGGCACGTGTCCCGATGGGCATACGGCAGCGAACGGCAACGGAAACGTAACATGTTCGGGAGGCAGCCCATGTGGCGGTGCAGCAGGGCGATGCCGGTTGAGGCCAGGAACCCGCCATCCCCGCGCAGGCGGCGACCCAGCGTCCTGGCGGCCGCTTCCCTGCCAGCTTCGAGTCGCTGGGTTCCCGCCTGCGCGGGAATGACGGCGCCACGCCGGCCGAGCACGGATTTGCCCTACAGGCAACGGGGTCCGGAATCAGCCCCCGGCTGATAGCCTAGCGACCTCCCTCGCCGGCCCTCCGCCGCCGGCCCTCCCGCACGCATACGAAGATCCACGATCCATGAGTTCAGCCGATCGGCCGCCCGAGCACACGCCCCTGATGAAGCAGTTTTTCGCCGCCAAGGCGGAGCATCCGGACGTGCTGATGTTTTTCCGCATGGGCGATTTCTACGAGCTGTTCTTCGACGACGCGCGCAAGGCCGCGCGCCTGCTCGACATCACCCTGACCCAGCGCGGCCAGTCCGGTGGCCAGCCGATCCCGATGGCCGGCGTCCCGCATCACTCGGCCGAAGGCTATCTGGCACGGCTGGTGGCGCTGGGCGAATCGGTGGCGATCTGCGAGCAGATCGGCGACCCGGCCCTGGCCAAGGGCATCGTCGAGCGCAAGGTGGTACGGATCGTCACTCCCGGCACCGTCACCGACGAAGCGCTGCTCAACGAGCGCCGCGACACCCTCCTGCTGACGATTGCCCGCGGGAAGTCCGGGTACGGCCTGGCCTGGGCCGACCTCGCCGGCGGCCGCTTCCTGGTCAACGAAGTGGCCAATGAGGACGCCCTCGAAGCCGAGTTGGCCCGCCTGGAGCCGGCCGAGACCCTGATCGCCGACGAGGACGGCTGGGCGCCCTTCGTGGCCGAACGCACCGGCCTGCGCCGACGCGCGCCGTGGCTGTTCGACGCCGACAGCGGCCGCCGCCAGCTGCTGCGCTTCTTCAACCTGCACGACCTGTCCGGCTTCGGCCTGGAAGACAAGCCGTTGTCGATCGCCGCCGCCGCGGCCCTGCTCGGCTACGTCGAAGAGACCCAGAAGCAGCGCCTGCCGCACCTGACCTCGATCGCGATCGAATCCGGCGACGGCGCGATCGCGATGAATGCCGCGACCCGCCGCCACCTGGAAATCGACAGCCGCCTCGACGGCGACCATCGCCACACCCTGCTCGGCGTGCTCGATTCGACCATCACGCCGATGGGCGGCCGCCTGTTGCGGCGCTGGCTGCATCGTCCGCTGCGTGAGCGCACGCCGCTGCGCCTGCGCCAGCAGGCCGTGGCGACACTGCTCGATTCGCGCGCCGGCGATGTCCTGCGCGAGCGTTTCCGCGCGCTCGGCGACCTCGAACGCATCCTCTCCCGCATCGCCCTGCGCAGCGCCCGCCCGCGCGATCTGTCGACGCTGCGCGACGGCCTGGGGATGCTGCCGGACGTCCGCGCCGAACTGGCCCCGCTGGATTCGCCGCACCTGGCCGCGCTGGCGGCGGAACTGGGCGAGCACGACGAGCACGCGCACCTGCTGCAGTCGGCGATCGTGACGCAGCCACCGGTGCTAGCCCGCGACGGCGGCGTGTTCGCCGAGGGCTACGACGCCGAGCTGGACGAACTGCGCACGCTGTCGACGCATGCCGACCAGTTCCTGATCGACCTCGAAGCACGCGAGCGCGCCAGCAGCGGCATCGCCACGCTCAAGGTCGGCTACAACCGCGTGCACGGTTACTACATCGAGATCAGCAAGGGCCAGGCCGACAAGGCGCCGACCCACTACACCCGCCGCCAGACCCTGACCGGCGCCGAGCGCTACATCACCGAAGAGCTCAAGCAGTTCGAGGACAAGGTACTGTCGGCGCGCGAGCGCTCGCTCAGTCGCGAGCGCCTGCTCTACGAACAGCTGCTCGACGTGCTGAACGAGCGACTGGAACCGCTCAAGCGCTGCGCCGGGGCGCTGGCCGAACTGGACGTTCTGTGCTGTTTCGCAGAACGCGCGCAGTCGCTCGACTGGATCGCACCGACCCTGGGTGACGAACCGGGGCTGCACATCGAGCGCGGCCGCCATCCCGTGGTCGAGGCCGTGCGCAGCGATCCGTTCGAGCCCAACGACCTGGTCCTGGGCGAAGACCGCCGCATGCTGGTCATCACCGGCCCGAACATGGGCGGTAAATCCACCTACATGCGTCAGAACGCGCTGATCGTGCTGCTCGCCCACACCGGCAGCTTCGTGCCTGCCTCGCGCGCGACCATCGGCCCGATCGACCGCATCCTCACCCGCATCGGCGCCGGCGATGACCTGGCGCGCGGGCAATCGACCTTCATGGTCGAGATGAGCGAGACCAGCTACATCCTCCACCACGCCACCGCGCAGTCGCTGGTACTGATGGACGAGATCGGACGCGGCACCTCGACCTACGACGGCCTGGCCCTGGCCGAGGCCTGCGCGCGGCACCTGGCGCACCACAATCGCGCCTACACGCTGTTCGCCACGCACTACTTCGAACTGACCACGCTGGCCGAGCCCGGCAGCGGCATCGCCAACGTCCACCTCGATGCGGTCGAGCACGGCGACCAGCTGGTGTTCATGCATGCGGTCAAGGATGGCCCGGCCGATCGCAGCTTCGGTCTGCAGGTGGCGGCGCTGGCCGGCCTGCCGAAGGCGGTCGTACAACAGGCGCGTGGACGACTGGCCGAACTGGAACAGCAAAGTCGCGACGCACCGATGCCCTCGCTGGCACCGGTCGCACTGGATGCACCGCAGCAGTTCGGCCTGTTCTCGCCCTCGTCGGCCGCACTCGATGCACTGGCATCACTGGAACCCGACGAGCTGACGCCGAAGCAGGCATTGGAAGCGCTGTACAGGCTCAAGTCGCTGTCCTGACCGCGCCGCGGGGCCGCGTCGTGTAGACGCGGCGTGAACGCCGGAACGTTTAAAACTGCCCGTAGCGACCGAGACGCGGACGACTGCGCGTCATGTGCTGACTGTCGATAGTCGCCCCCTATCGCGTCATTCGCCAGAAACGATTTTCATTGATCGTTACTCCTGCCTACCTTGTAGCCACACAGCCACGAAGGAACGCGTCATGAGCAACCCCTCCGACAAGCCCGAGAAGACCCCGCTGACCACCGCCTTTGGCGCACCGGTTGTCGACAACCAGAACAGCATGACTGCCGGCCCGCGCGGCCCGGTACTGATGCAGGACGTATGGCTGATCGAGAAGCTCGCCAACCTCAATCGCGAGATCATTCCCGAGCGCCGCATGCACGCCAAGGGCTCCGGCGCCTTCGGTACCTTCACCGTCACCGGCGACATCAGCAAGTACACGCGCGCGAAGATCTTCAGCGCCGTGGGCAAGAAGACCGAGATGTTCGCCCGCTTCACCACCGTGGCCGGCGAACGTGGCGCCGCCGACGCCGAGCGCGACATCCGCGGCTTCGCCCTGAAGTTCTATACCGAGGAAGGCAACTGGGACCTGGTCGGCAACAACACGCCGGTGTTCTTCGTGCGCGATCCGCGCAAGTTCCCCGACCTCAACAAGGCGGTCAAGCGCGACCCGAAGACCAATCTGCGCAGCGCGCGCAACAACTGGGACTTCTGGACCAGCCTGCCCGAGGCGCTGCACCAGGTCACCATCGTCATGAGCGACCGCGGCATTCCGGCCAGCTACCGCCACATGCACGGGTTCGGCTCGCACACCTACAGCTTCATCAATGCCGCCAACGAGCGCTGCTGGGTCAAGTTCCACTTCAAGACCCAGCAGGGCATCAAGAACCTGACCGATGCCGAAGCCGCGCTGCTCGTCGGCAGCGACCGCGAGAGCCACCAGCGTGACCTGTTCGATGCGATCGAACGCGGCGAGTTCCCGAAGTGGAAGCTGTATATCCAGGTCATGCCGGAATCGGATGCGGAGAAGGTGCCGTATCACCCCTTCGATCTGACCAAGGTCTGGCCGAAGAAGGACTACCCGCTGATCGAAGTGGGCGTGATGGAGCTCAACCGCAATCCGGAGAACTTCTTCGCCGACGTCGAGCAGAGCGCCTTCGCACCGAACAATCTGGTGCCTGGCATCAGCATCTCGCCGGACAAGATGCTGCAGGCGCGCCTGTTCGCCTACTCCGACGCGCAGCGCTACCGGCTCGGCGTCAACCACCACCAGATCCCGGTCAACGCCGCGCGTTGCCCCGTGCACAGCAACCACCGCGACGGCGCGATGCGCGTGGACGGCAACTACGGCGGCACCCTGCACTACGAGCCCAACAGCTACCAGCAGTGGCAGGAACAGCCCGAATATCGCGAGCCGCCGCTGAAGATCAACGGCAACGCCGACTTCTGGAATTTCCGCGAGGACGATGCCGACTACTACAAGCAGCCTGGCGACCTGTTCCGCCTGATGACCCGCGAACAGCAGCAGGTGTTGTTCGACAACACCGCGCGCGCCATGGGCGACGCGCCGGAGTTCATCAAGCTGCGCCACATCGGCAACTGCACGAAGGCCGACCCGGCCTACGGTGCCGGCGTGGCGAAAGCGCTGGGGCTGGAATCGGCGGCGGCCTCGCAGCGCAGCAACGAGCCGATGGAAGCGGGCTGAGGAACCACGCCATCCCCGTGAAGACGGATCCGGCGACATCACCGCGCAGAAGTCGCTGGGTTCCGGCCTTCGCGGGAATGACGGCCTGCCCCCCTCAACGTCATCCCCGCGAAGGCGGGGATCCAAGGACGTTGCGCTTGCCGCACCCACTGCACGCACCGAGAACAATTCATCACGGCCACTGAACGGCAAAACGCTAGCATCACAGTCCCCACCCAAAGGACTGCCGCAATGACCACTTCGTTGACCGATGATCTTCTCAACCAGCTGCAGGGACAGCCGCTGGCGCAGATCGGACAACAACTCGGCCTCTCACCGTCGCAGGCCAGCGGAGCAGTGTCCGCGGCCCTGCCGCTGCTGCTGGGTGCGCTCGGCCGCAATGCCGGGCAGCCGCAGGGTGCGCAGGCGCTGTACGGTGCGCTGGAACGCGATCACGCCAGCCTCGACCTCGGCAGCGTGCTCGGCTCGGTGATGGGCGGCGGAGGAGCCGGCGCAGGCGGCCAGATCCTCGGCCACATCTTCGGCGCCCGCCAGCAGGGCGCGGCGCAGGGCCTGGGTGCCGCGACCGGGCTGGGCAGCGGCCAGGCCGGCACGCTGCTGCAGGTGCTCGCCCCGATCGTGATGGCCTATCTCGCCAAGCAGGTGTTCTCCAGCGGCGGCAGCACGCTGGCGAGCCAGTTGCCGGCATCGCCGCAAGCGCTGGAACAGGCCCTGGGCCAGGAACAGCAGACGATCACCCAGCAGGGCGGCATCGGCGGCGGCCTGCTCGGCGCGGTGCTTGACCGCGATAACGATGGCGACACCGACTTCTCCGATCTGATCGGGCTGGCCGGCTCGATCATGGGCGGCAGCGAACCGCGGCGCTGATCGCCGCGTCGCACCTGCGCCTGGTTGAAGTCTGGCCGCATGTCGGCGGCCAGACTTCGTCGCACCACAATGGCTACCTGGCGGCGGACGTGGACACGTTCGCATCGTCCGCCTGCGCCTTGACGGGCGGATAGTCGGCCATCGCCGGGATCTTATCCAGGCCGACGTGGATCGAGTCGTACACGGCGTCGATGTGCTCGGCGTGGCGGTACTGGCCGAAGTTCAGCCACGCCGGTCCACGCTGGAACAACTTCCAGTTCCACACCAGCGCGCACAGCACCAGGTTGATCCCGAAGCTCGCGCTGGCGACGAGCAGCGCCGAGGTCTCGTTGATCGGAATCGGCACGAAGCCCTTCTCCATCACGAACACACTGAAGGTGAACAGGTACAGATAGAAGAACCCCAGCGTGGTGCCACGGGCAGCCACCCATACGCCGGGGATCCACAGCGCGATCAGCGTCGGCACCAGGTTCAGCGCCATGCTGTTGGAGGTGTACTCGTTGAAGTTGAGGTAGGAGAACGTCACGTTCCAGATGTCGTAGGCGATGATCCACAGCACGGCCTGGCCCGGCCACACCAGGTCGCGGACGTCGGTGCGGTTGGGCCCGATGGCGTTCCAGCGGGTGATTGCCAGGATGTTGAGGATGCCGGCTGCGCCGTTGAGCAGGTTGGGCATGTAGCCAGATTTGAAGTCGACTTCGACCGCCTCCAGGATGTTCACCGCCAGGATCGCGGCCACCAGGAAGCGCATCCACTTGTACTTGTGCAACGGTGTGTAGCGCACGAACCAGAAGAACCAGATCGACACCACCAGCGTGTAGAGCTTGACCCAGCGGAACACGGAGGTGACACCGGATTCGTTGATCCAGTAGAAGCTCATCACCACGATGCCCAGCCCGCACACGATCGGCGTGAACCACTTCCACTGGCGCCACATCATGAATGCCGCAGCGAGACCGGCGAAGATCAGCAACCAGTGGACATAGGGCCAGCCGATGCTGCGGTGGGTGAACGACAGGTTGTCGCCACCGCCCATGCCCGGAATGCTGGCAACCATGCGTCCGTCCGCGCCGAGCCTGAATGCCACGCCGTTGACCTGCGGTGCTTCAATCGCGCCGCGCAAGGTGACGACATCGCCGACCTGCGAGTAGGCGACCCGTTCGCGGGCGTAGTGCCCGGGCGTGACCCACAGCAGCTTCGCCGTGCTGTCCGCGCGGAACCGCAGCAGGTACCACGAGCTGGCGACCTTCTCGCCGTTTCTGCCGGCCCCCGTTGTGATGACGACCCATTCGCCGCCCATTCGTGAAATGGCGGGAGCCGGCGATGTCGCTTCCACGCCGATCCCGGGTACCTGGCCGATATCGACGCTGCGCCGCTCGCAGCCGGCCAGCAGCAACAGGGCCGACAGAACGAGCAGGCAGCCAGCGAGCGCGGAATTGAATCTTGTGGTTTGCATGTGGACCTCTGGTCACGGAGCGTTGCTCCAGGGAGGGTCCAGGTCCGGTGGTTCAGTCCTTGCGCAGCGCCACGATCGCGGCGGCGCGGCCCGATCATCGCCGGACGACTGGAGCCACCAGTGGAGCCGCTACGGCCCAAAGGCTCCATGAGAAATTTCTGAAATCCGAGACTCTTCGTGTGAGTCGACTGACACGTTTCGCGTGCCCCGACAGCAGGACCACAGGTCGACGCGCGACATATTCTCGAGCGAATTTGATCGAGCGCAGGAAAGCCGGCCCGCACGCTTGACACGCTGTCCAGGACTTCATCCACACGGACACAGTGTCATGATCCAGTTCACCGATGCCGACCTGATCGTTGGTGGCGACGTACGGGTAATCAACCCCCACCGCAATCAGTTCAACCAGATCGGCCAGGTCGTGGGCATCCATCCGGACACCACGCCAACCACCATCGAAGTGTGCTTCGACGGCGAGGCACACTTCTTCGAATGGTCGGATCTGGCACTGACCTGATCGATCAGCTGCGGCGTTCAGGCTTTCTTCGCCCAGGCCGAGCACCAGCCCTTCGCCGCGACGCTGTGCTGCGGGAACATCAGGCACGGGCCATGGGCCTGCCCGGGCGCCCCCTTGTAGAAGTTGCAGTTCGCGCAGTCGCTGCCCGGCTTGAATAACGGATGTTTCACAGCTGCCGCATTCGGGGTGTAGGCCAGGGCCTTGGCCTGCGGGTTGTCGAGCGGCAGCGGCGGAAGTGCGGCTGGCTGCGTGGCGGGCTTTGCGGCCTGCGCCAGCGCGGCCTGCGCGGTCAGGCTGGCCAGGACGAAAGCCGCGAAGCGGCCGAGGAATCCACGGCGTGAGGGATCGTGAGCGTTCATGGGCCACCTCCTCCGGCCCTCAGTATGCGCCAGTTGCCCCGGACCGGAACTTCCGCCTACCGCTGAAATACGGCGAGGCTCCCTGTTTCGCTACACTTTGCGCCATGAGCACCCCACTGCCCTACGACCCCCAGCGCCTGGCGCATTGCGCCGGGGAGATCATCGTCAACGTGCGCGAGCTGTCGGAGCTGGGCTGGACGCCTGCGACCAGCAGCAACTTCTCGCGCCGCATGGACGACCGGCACATCGCCATCACCGTCTCCGGACGCGACAAGGGCCGACTGACCGAGTCCGACATCATGGTCGTCGACCTCGACGGCAAGCCGGTCGCGACCAGCAACAAGTCCTCGGCCGAAACCCTGCTGCACACCCAGTTGTACAAGCGCTTCCCCGAAATCGGCTGCGTCCTGCACACGCATTCCAAGGTGCAGACGGTGGCTTCGCGCCTGTACTCCGGCCAGGGCCACGTGCACCTGGAGGGCTACGAGCTCTTGAAAGCCTTCAGCGGCAACACCACTCACGAGATGAGCGTCGAGCTGCCGGTACTGCCCAACAGCCAGGACATGCACACGCTGGCCGCCCAGGTCGACTGCCTGCTCGACCGCAAGGCGATGTGGGGTTACCTGATCGACGGCCATGGGCTGTATGCCTGGGGCAAGGACATGCCAGAGGCCCGACGCCACCTGGAAGCATTCGAATTCCTGCTCGGCTGCGAGCTTGAAATCAGGAGACTGCAGCGATGAGCCGCTTGCGCATTTTCAGCGAAACCGACACCACCACGCCGAGCCTGGCCACTACCGACCAGGCGCAGATCGCGCGCGAACTGCAGCGCATCGGCGTGGCCTTCGAGCAGTGGCAGGCCAGCGCGCCGGTCGCCCCGGGCGACGCGCCGGAAAAGATCATGGAGGCCTATCGCGCCGACATCGATCGCCTGGTCGGCGAGCGCGGCTTCAAGACCGTCGACGTGGTCAGCATCGCCCCGGACAATCCGCAGCGCGAGGTCATGCGCGCCAAGTTCCTCGACGAGCACTTCCACAAGGAAGACGAGGTGCGTTTCTTCGTCGCCGGCTCCGGACTGTTCACCCTGCATGTCGGCGAGCAGGTCTACGAGATCCGGTGCGAGCAGGGCGACCTGATCGCCGTGCCCGACAGCACCAGGCACTGGTTCGACATGGGTCCGGAGCCGAGCTTCATCGCGATCCGCTTCTTCACCGAGCCCGATGGCTGGGTCGGCCACTTCACCGGCACCGACATCGCCCAGCGCTTCCCGCGTTATGAGAAGGGGCAGGCGGGCTGAGGCGCAGCGCCTCCTGCCCGCCCCCCACGCCGTCATTCCCGCGCAGGCGGGAACCCAGTGTCGTTGCCTTCGGCGCGAACAACAAAGTCCCTGGGTCCCCGCCTTCGCGGGGATGACGGGCACACAGTTGGGCACACAACTGAAATCGGAACCGCCATGACCACCCGCGCCATCCTCACCGACATCGAGGGCACCACCAGCAGCATCTCCTTCGTCAAGGACGTGCTGTTCCCGTATGCCCGCCGTGCCCTGCCCCGCTTTGTCGTCGCGCGCGGCAAGGAGCCGGCGGTCCGCAAATGGCTCGATGCCGTCGCCACCGAGAATGGCGGCATGTGCGACGACGCCATGATCGTCGAGGTGCTGCAGGGATGGATCGACGAAGACCGCAAGCACACCGCGCTCAAGGCCCTGCAGGGCATGATCTGGGCCGACGGCTACAAGAGCGCCGATTTCACCGCGCACATCTACCCGGACGCCGCACCGGCACTGCGCGGCTGGCACGCTGACGGGCTGCCGCTGTTCGTGTACTCCTCGGGCAGCGTGCCGGCGCAGCGGCTGTTCTTTGGCCACAGCGACGCGGGCGACCTGACGGCGCTGTTCTCGGGCTGGTTCGACACCGAGATGGGCGGCAAGCGCGAGGCGCAGAGCTACCGCAACATCGTCGAGTCGATCGGCATCCCGGCTTGCGAGATCGTGTTCCTGTCCGACGTGGTCGAGGAGCTCGATGCCGCGCGCGAGGCCAGTCTGCAGACCGTGTTGATCGACCGTCGTGACGACTATCCGCAGCCGCGCCAGGGCGAGGCGGCGCACGGACATACGCGAGTCGAGCGCTTCGACCAGATCGAACTGGCCTGAGACCCCGTCATCCCGGCAAACGCCGGGCCCCAGGCCCGAAGCCCGTCCGCCTCATCACCGTCATCCCGGCGAAAGCCGGGATCCAGGCCCGTAGCCCGTCCGCCTCGTCACCGTCATCCCGGCGAAAGCCGGGATCCATGTTGACCTTCGGTTCGCCCGCAAGCACGGAGGCAACGAAAGGTGGGTCCCGGCTTTCGCCGGGACGACGTGGGCCGTAGCGCTAAGCGTGGATCTTCTCGCCCCTGGCCAGCATCTCGACGAACTTCGCAGCACGCGCAATGCGCGTTTCCGCCTTCTTCGCGGTATGCACGCGCCAGCAGAAGGCATAGCGGTTGGTACCGTCGAGTTGTTCGAAGAACCGGCGCGCCTTCGCGTTCTTCGCCAGCGCCGCCGCCAGCTCCGGCGGCACCTCCATGCCGCTGGCCGCGTGATACGCCGCCTGCCAGCGACCGTCGGCGCGTGCCGCCTCGACTTCGCGCAGTCCACCCGGCTGCATGCGCCCTTCGGCAATCAGCCGCTCGACCTTGCCGACGTTGATCTTCGACCACAGGCTCTTCGGCCGACGCGGCGTGAACCGCTGCAGGAAGTACTGGTCGTCGCAGGCGCGCTTGAGGCCGTCGATCCAACCGTGGCACAGCGCCACGTCGAGGGCCTCGGCATAGGTCACCGAGACCACGCCCTTGTCCTTCTTGGCGATCTTCAGCCACAGTCCGGGTGCGCTGGCGTGGGCCAGCAGCCACCTCTCCCAGGCCGCGGCATTGCCGAACAGCTGGATCGGCAAGTCGTTGGGCAGTGTCGCAACCATCGATCTACTCCTTGGCCTGGTCGAGACGGTAACTGGTCTGGTCGCTCAACTCGCCACGCCAGCGATCGAAGACCCGCACCTGGATCCGATGCTCGCCGGCGCCGACATCGGTCGGCAGGACACCGCGCCACAGGTGGGTCGAGGGCACGGCTTCCGGCGAACGGTCGTAACCACGCAACTGCTCGGCCTTGTCGTCGGCCAGGTTCTCCGCGGCCAGGGTCGGGTCCGGCTGCGACACGCGCCGCATCGGCTTCCACGCACCCTCGTCGATGCGGTACTCGACGCGGCTGTCGGCGTCGCCCATGAAGACGTTGGCATAGACGCCGTTGGCAGCCCACGCCCCCAGTCGCAGCACCTTCGGCGCGTAGAGCGCCATCGCGCGGTCGGCCGGCGCGCGCGCGACCTGGTAGCGCAGCGAGTACTCGCCGTCCGGCTTGAAGGTCAGCCAGGCGTAGCCGTTGGGCGTGCCGTCGCTCATGGTGGTGTCGGGAATGCCCTGCGCGTCCTTGACGCCCGACCAGAACGCGCCGCAGGTCGCGCCGACGTTGTACTCGTGCAGCGGCTGCGCACCGTGCCAGCCGGTCGCGGCATCGTGGCGGTAGTGGCGCTGGTTGTGCGTGTGCGCGCTCAGCAGCAGCACCTGGCTGTGGTCCTTGAGCATCGCGAACAGGCGATCGCGGTCGACGCGACGGAAGCTCTCCACGCCCGGATACGGCTCGAAGAACGGGATGTGCACCGAGATCACCACCCGCCGGTCCTTCGGCAACGTCGCCAGGTAGGCCTGCAGGAACGCGAACTGATCCTCGCGCAGTCCGCCGATGTAGGCAGGTTGCTGGCCCGGCAGGTAGACCACGTCGTCAAGCACGATGAAGCTCGCCTGCGGCTCTTCCCAGGCGTAGCTGTCGGGGCCGAACACGTTGCGGAACGACAGCAATGCGTCCTCGTCGCGGCCGGCATCGAAATCGAGGTCGTGATTGCCGGGCACATGCATCCACGGGACGCCGAGCTGCGAGGTGACACGGTTCAGCGCCGGGTACAGGCTGAGGTCGTCGTTGACGATGTCGCCCAGGCTCAGACCCAACCGCACGTCGTGCCTGCCGACCAGGGGAGCGACGATGTCGCGCTCGTAGTAGCCGACATCGGCCAGGCTCTTGGGCTGCGGATCACCGAACACCAGCATCTTCAGGTCTCCACCGACCCGGGGCTGCTTGCGCAAGGCGAAATCCAGCTCGGTCGCAGTGGTGGCAGGAATGCCGCCGTATCGCAGTTGCGGCGAACCGGCCGGGAAAACGTGATGCCAGAACAGCGGCAATCCGTTCGCGCCCGTGGCAGTGGCGTAGCCGGGAGGCTTGATCACGAACACCGTGCTGCCGTCGAGCGCAGGCAGCCGATAGCGACCCTGTGCATCGGTGACGGCCAGGTAACGGCCGTTGGACACCTTGATACCGGAGATCCCCCGCTCGGAGGCGTCGCGACGCTGGTTGCCGTTGCTGTCCTGGTAGACCGTGCCGGAGACCGGTGCCGGTTGCGCCTGTGCATGCGCCGCGGAGTTGAACATCAGGCACAGGGCAATGAGCAGATGGAATCGCGGCATGTGTCGGTACCGATGAAGCCTTGGGCTGAGGTGGCCATTTTGCCGCAAGCGCCGCCGGACCGCTCCAGCGTCGCGTAGGAGCGAGCTTGCTCGCGATCAGGCCTGTCGATGCCCCTTGCGCACGGTGGGTTTGCAGCGCCTGATCGCGAGCAAGCTCGCTCCTACATGGCCGCGAGGGAGCGGCGCCTGCGCTGTCAGGCGCGGTGGCGCGTTCTCAATAGCGCCTCCACTTCGCGCAGCCCCAGGCCGCGCGCGCGCAGCAGCACCATCAGGTGGTACAGCAGGTCGGCCGCTTCGCCGACCAGCTCCTCGTCCGGCTGCGCCACCGCCGCCAGCGCCGTTTCCACGCCCTCCTCGCCGACCTTCTGGGCGATGCGACGCATGCCGCCCTCGAACAACGAGGTGGTGTAGCTGCCGGCGGGACGCTCGCGCTCACGCGTGGCGATCAGCGCATCGAGTTCGCCCAGGAACGATACATACGCCGGCGCCTGCGGAAAGCAGCTCGTTCGGCCGAGGTGGCAAGTCGGGCCCAGCGGGTGCGCCAGCACCAGAAGGGTGTCGGCATCGCAGTCGGCCTCCACCGCCACCAGTTCAAGGAAATGGCCGGAGCTTTCGCCCTTGGTCCACAGACGATGACGGCTGCGGCTGAAGAAGGTCACATGGCCGCTGTCGAGCGTGGCCTTCAAGGCGTCGCGATCCATGTAGCCGAGCATCAGCACCGCCAGCGTGTCGGCGTCCTGCACCACCGCCGGCAGCAGGCCGCCCTGCTTGTCCCAGGCCAGCCCATCGAACGGGGCCGTGAGTGTGCTGGCTTCAACCGACATCGCGCACCTCGATGCCCTGCCCGCGCAGGTGCCGTTTGAGTTCGGGGATGGGAACCGCGCCGGAATGGAACACGCTGGCCGCCAGCGCCGCGTCGACGTCGGCCTGGCGAAACACTTCGGCGAAATGGGCGATCGTGCCGGCACCGCCGGAGGCTACCAGCGGCACCTGGCAGCGCTGGCGCACCGCCTGCAGCTGCTCGATGTCGTAGCCCTCGCGCACGCCATCGCTGCCCATGCAATTGAGCACGATCTCGCCGGCGCCGCGCTGCTGCGCTTCGTCGACCCAGTCGAGCGTGCGCTGCGGCAGTGCCCGCGTGCGCGACGGGTCGCCGCTGTACTGGCGCACCCGCCACTGTCCATCCTCGTCACGCAGGCTGTCGATGCCCACGACCACGCATTGCTGGCCGAAGGCGTCGGCGATCTCGCCGATCAGCTGCGGACGCTCCAGCGCCGGGGTATTGATCGAAACCTTGTCGGCACCGGCATGGAGCACAACGCGTGCGTCCTCGACCGAACGGATGCCGCCGGCGACGCAGAACGGGATGTCGATCTCGCGTGCCACGCGCTCGACCCAGGCGCGATCGACGCTGCGACCTTCGGGGCTGGCGGTGATGTCGTAGAAGACCAGTTCGTCGGCGCCTTCGTCGCGGTAGCGTAGCGCCAGCGCGACGATGTCGCCCATGTCGACATGATCGCGGAAGCGCACGCCCTTGACGACGCGGCCATCGCGGACGTCCAGGCAGGGAACGATGCGCCGGCTCAACATTGGCGTACCCTGTCGAGCGCTTCGTCGAGGGCGAAGCGCCCCTCGATCAACGCCTTGCCGAGCACCGCGCCGCTGCAGCCGGCGGCACGTGCGGCGAGGATGTCGGCGATGTCGCGGATGCCGCCCGATGCCTGCACGTAGAGCTCCGGTGCGAGCCTGACGATCAGCCGGTACAGGTCGAGGTTGGGGCCGCCGAGCGTGCCGTCGCGGGATATGTCGGTGCACAGCAGGTGCCGCACGCCGCCTTCGGCGAACCGCCGCACCAGCGTCTGCAGACTTGCCGAGCTGCTTTCGGTCCAGCCCGATACCGGCAACTGCCAGTCGCCGTTGCCGTCCTGACGCGCGTCGAGGGCGATGGTGATGCGCTCGGGCCCGAAGCGCTCGACCCAGCCCAGCACCCGCTCAGGTTCACGCACGGCGAGCGAGCCGACTACGACGCGGTCGGCGCCAGCTTCCAGGATGGCGGCCACATCCTCTTCGCCGCGCACGCCGCCGCCGGTCTGCACGCGCAGCCAGCTCGTGCGTGCCAGCACGCGCAGCAGCGGAAGCAAGGTGTAACCGCCGTGGCGGGCGGCATCCAGATCGACCAGGTGCAGCCAGCGCGCACCCTGCCGTGCGTGACGCATCGCCATTTCGACCGGCGGTTCCTCATAGCGGGTCTCGCGGTCGTAGTCGCCCTGGCGCAGTCGCACCATGCGGCCGTCGCGCACGTCGATGGCGGGGTACAGATCGAATTCCATGCCGGGCACCGGCGACAGCAATGGATCGGCGCTCATGCCGCCTCCATCGCCAGGAAGTTCGCCAGCAGCCGCTGGCCCACGGCTGCCGATCGCTCCGGGTGGAACTGCGCGCCGAAGCAGTTGCCGCGACCGGCCACCGCCGTGAATGCAGTGCCGTGTTCGCTGCTGGCCAGGGTCTCCCCGCTCAGCGGCGCCGTATAGCCGTGCACGAAATAGGCGTGCGCCCCGGCATCGATGCCATCGAGCAGCCCTGTCGCCTGCGACGGCTGCAACTGGTTCCAACCCATGTGCGGCACGCGTACTCCCGGTGCGGATGTCATGCGGACGATGCGGCCTGGCAACAACCCGAGGCATTCGACGTCGCCCTCCTCGGAGGACTCGTACAGCAGCTGCATGCCCAGGCAGATCCCGAGCAGCGGCTGCCGTAGCCGACGGATCGGCTCGACCAGCCCGAGCTCGCGCAGCCGCGCCATCGCCGGCGGCGCCGCGCCGACCCCGGGCAGGATCACGCGTTGCGCGGCCGTGATGGTGTCGGCGTCGGCACTGAGTACCGCGCGCGCTCCCAACCTCTCAAGCGCGTAACGCACCGAGCCGATGTTCCCCCCACCCCAGTCGATGAGTACGACCTGCGTCACTTGCGTTGCGCTCCGTTGTATTCCACTGCAATCACATTCATTCCTTGCCCGGGGCCTACAGGCTGCCCTTGGTGCTGGGCAGCTCATTGCCTTCGCGCCGGATCGCCTGGCGCAGCGAACGCGCGACCGCCTTGAAGCAGGCTTCGACCTTGTGATGGTCGTTGTCACCCCGCACGCGCAGGTTGAGATTCAGACCGGCACCCTCGCACAGGGAGCGGAAGAAGTGCGGCACCAGTTCGGTCGGCAGGCCGCCCACGCACTCGCGGCTGAACGCGCCGTCGAAAACGAAGTACGGGCGCCCGGAGAAATCCAGCGCGGCGCTGGCCAGGCTTTCGTCCATGGGCAGGGTGAAGCCGTAGCGGCCGATGCCGCGCTTGTCGCCGAGCGCCTCACGCAGCGCCTGGCCGAGCGCCAGCGCACTGTCCTCGACGGTGTGGTGCTCGTCGATGTGCAGGTCGCCGTCGCAACGCAGCTCCAGGGCAAAACCACCGTGCTTGCCGATCTGCTCGAGCATGTGGTCGAAGAAGCCCAGTCCGGTGCTGACCACCGGCTCGGCGCCACGATCGAGGTCCAGGCCGACTTCGATCCGGGTCTCGCGGGTCGTGCGGTTGACGCGCGCGGTACGTGGCGCATCGGCCAGGGCATGGGCAATGCCGCTCCAGTCCCATTCGCCGCCGAACTGCGCGGTGCGCAACTGGAACGCGCGGATGCCGAGATTGCGGGCAAACGCGTTGTCGGTCTCGCGGTCGCCGACCATCGCCGAGCGCGTCCAGTCGATGGTGCGGTCCTGCAGGAACGGCAGCGCCAGGCCGATCCCGGGCTTGCGCGTGGGTGCGTTGTCGGCCGGCAGGCTGGTGTCGATCAGCACGTCGCGGAAGGCGATTCCCTGGCTTTCGAACACCTGCATCATCAAGCCGTGCGGGCCATCGAAGTCCGCGCGCGGGAACGACGCGCTGCCGAGGCCGTCCTGGTTGGTGACCATCACGAACTGGTAGCCTGCATCGCGCAGGCGCAGCATCGCCGGGATCACGCCGGCGACGAAGCGCAGCTTGTCGAAGCGATCGATCTGGAAGTCGGACGGCTCTTCGATCAGGGTGCCGTCGCGGTCCACGAACAGGATGGGCGTGGCACTCATCGCAGGCCCTCGCTGAGCACCGCCAGCACCTGCCGGTTCTGTTCGGGTGTTCCCAGGCTGATGCGCAGCGCGTCGGCGAGCCCCGGCGCGGATCGCATGTCGCGGACCACCACACCGGCCGCCAGCAGGGCGTCGAACGCCGCCTGGGCATCGTCGAAGCGCGCGAGCACGAAGTTGGCGCGCGAGTCGTAGGCGCGGCGCACACCCGGCAAGGCGGCCAACGCCGAGCCCAGTTGTTCGCGCTCGCCGCGCACGGTGTCGATGTGCTCGCCGGTGACCGATCGCACCTGCGGTGCCAGTGCCTGCAATGCCTGCGCAGTGCAGGCGGCCGGCAATGGATACGGCGCCTGGCAGCGCCGCAGCAATTCGATCAGATCAGCATCGGCGATCACGCTGCCGATGCGCGCCGCAGCCAGTGCGTGTGCCTTGGACAGGGTCCGCAGCACGACCACGTTGCGCTGCGCCGGCAACAGGCTGATCGCCGAGGGGGCATCGGCAAACTCGACGTAGGCCTCGTCGACGACGACCAGCGCCTGGCCATCGAGGTCGCGCGCCAGTCGCGCAATGTCATCGAGCGGCAGCAGCGCTCCGGTCGGGTTGCCGGGCGAACACAGGAACACGAGCTTGACGCCATCACGCCGCACTGCCGCAGCGATCGCCGCGAAGTCGCACTGCCAGCCCCGTGCATCCTCCACCAGCGGCACGTCGACCACGCGCGTGCCGTGCAGACGCGCACTGACCGCGTACATGCCGAACGTGGGCGTGGTGACTAGCACCGCATCTTCGCCCGGCCGGCACACCGCCCGCACCAGCAGGTCGATGCCTTCGTCGCTGCCGCGCCCCGCCAGCAGCTGTTCGGGGGCACAGCCATACAGCCCGGCCAATGCTTCGCGCAACACCTGGGGTTGCGGATCCGGATATCGGCGCAGCGTTCCGTCGCCATCTGCGTCATTGCGCCACGGCGATTCGTTGGCATTGAGCCAGACGCTGCCCTGCAGGCGCTGGCTGCGCGCCGACTGATAACCGGCAAAGCCGCGCAGGTCTTCGCGCACCAGCAACAGCGGGCTGCTGGCGATGCTCAACGCATCGGCGGCCGCGCTCATGCCGCCACCGCCTGCAGGCGCAGCGCAACGGCCTGGAGGTGCGCGTCGAGCCCTTCGGCGCGCGCCAGCTCGACCGCGCAAGGACCGATCGCTTCGATCCCCTGCGGCTGCACTTCCTGCACGGTGATGGCGATCTGGAAACTGGCGACATTGAGGCCGCCGCTGAAGCGCGCCGCGCCACTGGTCGGCAACACGTGATTGGTGCCGCTGCAGTAGTCGCCCAGCGCCTCCGGTGCCCAGTCGCCGAGGAATACCGAGCCGGCTGCCTGCACCTGTGGCAGCCAGCGCCGCGCTTCGCGCACGGCCAGGATCAGGTGCTCGGGTGCGTATTGGTTGCTGACCTGCAGCGCCTGGTCGATCGTTTCGACCCGGATCGCGCACGAAGCCTCGAGCGCCTGGAGGGCGATGGCAATACGTGGCAAGGTTTCGACTTGCCGGGACAGTTCAATGGCGACCGCGTCGAGCAGTTCATCGCTGTCGCTGAGGAGCACCACCTGCGAATCCGGACCATGCTCGGCCTGCGACAGCAGGTCGGCGGCAACGAAGGCGGCATTGGCGCCGCCATCGGCGATCACCAGCACCTCCGAGGGGCCGGCCGGCATGTCGATGGCCGGGCCGTCCTGGCTCATCGCGACCTGGCGCTTGGCCTCGGTGACATAGGCGTTGCCGGGGCCGAAGAGCTTGTCGCAACGCGACACGCTGCCGGTTCCGAAGGCCATCGCGGCGATCGCCTGCGCGCCACCGACCTTGAAGATGCGATCGATGCCGCAACGCTGCGCCGCGTACAGCACCGCAGGGTCGGCACTGCCGTCCCGGCGTGGCGGTGTGCACAGCACCACCTCGGGGCATCCCGCCAGCTGTGCCGGCACGCCCAGCATCAACGCGGTCGACGGCAATGGCGCCGAGCCGGCCGGCACGTACAGGCCGACGCGACGGATGGGACGCAGCACGCGCTCGCAACGCACGCCCGGTGCGGTGTCGATGGCGTAGGCGCTGCTCATGCCCGCCTCGTGGAACAGCGCGATGCGCGCGGCCGCTTCGTCGATGGCCTGGCGCAATGCCGCAGGCAGGCAATCGACCGCCGCACGCAGTTCGTCGGCACCAACACGCAAGTCGCCCAATTCGACCCCATCGAAGCGGAGCGCGAAAGCGCGCAGAGCGGCATCGCCGTTGTCGCGGACCTCGTCGATGATCGCGGCGACGGCGGTGGTGGTCACGGCCGACGTGCGTTGAGCGGGGCGTCGAAGCAACTGCGCACGCTCGGCTGCATCGAGACGGTTCCAGTCGGCGCGGCGCATCAGCGGACCGGTGGCGATGGCGCTCATGCCAGCATGCCCTCCACCGGCAGCACCATCAGCCCGCGCGCCCCGGCACGCTTGAGTTCCTCCAGCCGCTGCCAGGTGACAGCGCCGTGGCACAGCGCCTGCAGTGCCAGGTCGTCGCCGTCGTCCAGGCGCATCACGGTCGGCGCCTCGGCATCCGGCAGCAGCGGCAGCAGGCTGGGCAGCAGGTTTCGCGGCGCCTGGAACATCAGCAGCTTGCTGTGGTGGATGCGCAGCGCACCATCGAGGCGTCGAAGCAGCAGGTCGGCGAGTTCGCCGCGGACCGGGTCGAACTCCGCCGACGGACCGGCCAGCACCGCTTCACTTTCCAGCAGTGTCATCACCGGCTTGAGCTGGTTGGCCAACAGCGTTGCGCCGCTGGAAACGAGGTCGCAGATCGCCTCCGCCTGTCCCAGGCGCGGGGCGATCTCCACCGAGCCCGACAGCAGCACGACGTCGGCGGCAATGCCCTGCGCTTCCAGCCAGCGCGAGAGCAGCGCCGGGTAGCTGGTGGCGATGCGCTTGCCGGTCAACTGCTCCGGTCCCTGCCAGTCCCAGGCATCGGGCACCGCCAGCGCCAGCCGGCAGCTGCCGAAGCCCAGCGCCCGCCACTCACGGAATGCCGATGGCTGGCCATTTCCGGAGCGGCCGCCGTCCTGCTCGAGCAGGACATTGCGACCGACGATGCCCAGGTCGCAGACGCCGTCGGCGATCAGCCCCGGAATGTCGTCGTCGCGCACCAGCAGCAGGTCGATCGGCAGGCTTTCGCCATAGCAGAACAGGCGATCGCGGCTCTCGCGCCAGCTCAGGCCGCACGAGGCCAGCAGCGCGCGCGCCGGCTCGGCCAGGCGGCCGGACTTCTGGATGGCGATGCGCAGGCGATCGCGCACCGGGGTGTTGGCTGGGGGACTCATGGACTGGAACTCGACTAGTCGCTGCTGCGGGCGGACGCCGGCCCGGTCTCGCCGGTCTCGGAAGTTTTTTTGTCGGCTTCGCCGACTTGGCGCTGGTAGGCGATGGCGTAGCCGCCGGCGCCGCGTTCGAGGCTGCGGGCCACGCGCCCGATGGTGGTGACGCTGACCTGGGTGCGGTCGTGGATCTCGCGATAGGGGACGTTGTCGATCAGCAGCGGCACCACCCGCCAGCGGTCGGTCATCGCCTCCAGCTCGGCCGGCGTGCACAGGTCCTCGAGGAAGGCCCGGACCTCCTGCGAACTCCGCAGCGCCAGCAGCGCCGAGGCAAGCCCGGCGAGGTCGTCGTCACCGCGATCGGGTTCTGGAGGGCGTCGCTTCATGGCTTTGTACTAATGTATTAACGTGCTAATACATTAATCTGTCATACTGACCCCTGTCAACCAGGCCTCGCCCGTGGCCCGACCCTCGTCGGAGGCCTGTTCACGGCATTCACGCCGTTTGCCTTTTGATACGGATATAGCTGCCATCCGGCCCCGAGGGGACGGATGGCGCAATCGATTGCAGCGCGCATAAGCTGCGCGCACGCCACCCCGTTGCCTCCGCGACGGGACCGGCGACCGGGCAAGGGGGAAACATGGGACGTGGCTCGAGGTGTTCGTGGTGGCTCTGGCTGACAGGCCTGTGCCTGCTTCTGGCTGCGCCAGCACAGGCCGCAATTACCGCTCAAGCGACCCTGCAACTGGGTGCCGACATCCAACAAGCGTCGCTGTCGCCCTATCTGGGCTACTACCACGACGTCGACGCCCGCGACGATGTCGACGCCGCCGCAACGCACCTGGCACAGGGCAAGTTCGCGCCATTGCCGGGCGGCCGCAGCGCGTTTGGTTTCCGCCCCGGCGCCTTCTGGTTCCACACGCGCATCGTCAACAACGGCAATCCCGAACAACGCTGGCTGCTGGTGCAGAGTTACGCGCTCAGCGACAGCATCGACGTGTACGCGCGCTATCCCGACGGGCACACCACGTTCCAGGCCGGTGGCGACCACCTGCCCTTCAGCGCGCGCAGCGTCCGCTACCGGCACCCGAACTTCTGGCTGAACCTGCCGCCCGGCCAGCCTGTCGACGTGTTCGTGCGCGTGCGCAGCGAAAGTTCGATGCAGGTGCCGCTCGACCTCTACACCACGGTCGCATTCGCCGAACTCTCGCGGGATTCGCAGCTGGTGATCGGGCTGTACTACGGCATCCTGCTGGCGCTGTTCTTCTACAACCTGGCGCTGTGGCTGAGCCTGCGCGATGCCAGCTACTTCTGGTACCTGTTCCACCTGTCGGCGTTCGGGCTGGTGCTGTTCACGCTCAACGGCTTCGGCTTCGAGTACCTGTGGCCGCAATCGTCATGGCTCAGCGACCGGATGGTGCCGTTGTCGATCTGCCTGGCGCAGATCGGCATGCAGCAGTTCGCCCGCATCTTCCTCGGCCTGCGCGGGCGCTGGCGCATCGGTGACCGGATCGGCCTGGGCCTGATCAGCTTCTTCGCCCTGCTCGGCATCGCATCGACGTGGTTGCCGTACCACATCTCCACGCCGATCGCGTCGGCGGCGGTGCTGGTCAGCATCGCCTGGATCGCGGTGGTGTCGATCGCGATCGTGCGCCGCGGCTATGCGCCGGCGCAGTTGTTCCTGCTGGCGTGGGCGATGTTCCTGCTCGGCACCGGCCTGTTCGTCGCCATCGCCTTCGGCATGATGCCCAAGACCTTCATCACCGAATACGGCGTGCAGATCGGCTCGGCGCTGGAGATGCTGCTGCTGTCGATCGCGCTGGGCCACCGCTATGCGGCGTTGCGCAACGAGAACGAGCGCATCGTCCGCGAGGCCAGGGACCAGCTCGAACACAAGGTCGAGCAGCGCACCGTCGAGTTGCGAAGTGCGCTGGGGCAACTCGAGGACGCGCATGCGCGGTTGCGCGAGAGCAGCCAGCGCGACGCCCTGACCGGTCTGCACAACCGCAGTCATTTCCGCGACCGTTTCGAGGCGTTGCTGCGGCAGACGCGCGAGCATCGTCGACCGCTGTCACTGCTGATGATCGACCTGGACAACTTCAAGCTGATAAACGATCAGCATGGCCATCTGATCGGCGACGATTGCCTGCGTTGGGCTGCGCGGACGCTCGGCCATGGGTTGCGCCCGCATCACGATGCACTGCTGGCACGATTCGGCGGCGAGGAGTTCGTGATCGTGCTGCCGGGTCTGAACCTGTCGGCCGCGAAGCAGGTCGCCGAGGACCTGCGCCAGCATCTGCGCGACCAGCCGTTCCACAGCGACGACAGCCATATCACCGTCACCGCCAGCATCGGCGTGCATGCGATCGAGACGGTCTCCTTCGGCGGCATCGACCCGCTGCTGCAACTGGCCGACCAGGCGCTGTACCGGGCCAAGGCGGACGGGCGCGACTGCGTGCGGACGTCACAGGTGGAGACGGTCTAGGCCTGTCGTCCCAAACACCACTGTCGTCCCGAACGAAGTGAGGGACCTGCTGGTGCTGGTGCGTATTGGGCTTGCGTCTGCGGAATGGCGCCGTCCGCCGGGCCGGGGATTGCTCCGCCCCTTCGTCGGACATCCTGTCCGAAGGCGGGGCGTGGGCCATCCATGGCCCACTGCTGCGCAATCCCCGGCCCGGCGGACGACGCTTCGGTGCTTTGTTGCACGGTCTTCGGCGGCCCTCACCCCAACCCCTCTCCCGCAAGCGGGAGAGGGGCTTTATGTCGTCATCCCCGAAGGCGGGGACCCAGCGTCGTTGCTTTCATGACCGTCATTCCCGCGTAGGCGGGAACCCATGGACGTTGCTTCGCAAACAAGCGTCAGCAACATCGGCGTACGCACCCAAGCGGGTTTGAAACCACGTGATCCTTTCGCGGGCGTCCGGGACCGAGCTCCCGACCGAGCGAGGGCACGGACACCGCCCCCTAACGGCACAGCCCGAGTCCCGCCCTTGCTGCCATGTCATGCGGGCAGCGCATGGAGCCAATACGCGAAGTCAATGAAACAACTGCAGCGTCGGGAAGGAGGGGGTGGGGTGTATTGCGCGAACAATCACGGAGCGAAGCGGAGGTTCGCGGAATACACCCCACCTCCTCCCCCCGCTGACCACGAACGCAAAAGAGAACGGAAGGCATACCGCCCCGTTTGACCTCACCCCAACCCCTCTCCCGCAAGCGGGAGAGGGGCTCTGCAAGGCCTTCAGGCGCGTGCGGCCGCCAGCACGGTGCCTTCCTTCACCAGCCGCACGGCGGTGGCGACTTCACCGTCCATGGCGCGGTCGCGATCCAGGAACGGAATCGCCGCGCGGATCGCCGCATGCGCCGCAGCGACTGCGCGTCCGGGGTGGAACTCCTCGGCCGCAGCCAGTTCGGCGCGCAAGCCCTCGACTTCGGCCAGGAAGGCCTCGTATTCGGGACTGTCGACCGCCGGTGCGCCCTGCACCTTCGCCGCCAGTGCGCGCGCGTCGGCACGATCGGCCAGGTCGCGCGCGGCGTTGATCATGTCGCGGCGCAGGTCCAGTGCCTGCGCGGCGGTGTAGAGCTCCAGCGCCAGCACCTTGCCCAGGTCGTCGGCCATCGCCAGCACGTGGCGCGCCTCGTTGGCGCCCATCGAGACGTGGTCTTCGGCATTGGCGCTGGTCGGGATCGAATAGACCGATGCCGGGTGCGCGCGGCTGGCCAGGTCGTTGACGATGGCCGCGGCGGTGTACTGCACGATCATGTGGCCGGACTCGGTCGAGTCCTCGTTGCCGATCAGGAAGCCCGGCAGGCCGTCGTTGGTTGCCGGATCGACCAGCTTGTTGAGGCGGCGCTCGGAAATGCTCGCCAGCACCGGGATGGCGGCTTTGACGTAACTCATCGCCAGCGCCAGCGGCATGCCGTGGAAATGGCCGGCGGAAATCACCTGCTGCTCGACGAACTCGGCCTTGGCATCGGGGAACACGATCGGATTGTCGGTCAGCGCATTGAGCTCGACCTCGAGCACGCGCGCGGCCTGGGCGACGGCGTCGCGCACGGCGCCGTGCACCTGCGGGATGCAGCGCAACGAATAGCTGTCCTGCGGCTGGTGCTTCTTGCCACCACGGAACGGGCGGAAGCGCAGGTAGAACTTCTCGCGACCGTGGCGCTGGCTGAACGGTACCCAGTCCCAGCCGATGTCGAAACGCAGCGCCTGCGATTCCGGCGTGTCCCAACTGCGCGGCTGCCAGGCGCGGAACTTCGGCACCAGGTGGTACGGGATGTCGGCCAGCGTGGAGCCGCCGAGCAGGTCGCGCAGGTGGGCGGCGCTGTGCACCTGGCCCGGGTGCGGACGCAGCGCGTGCACTTCCTCGGCGAACGCGCCAAGGCGGCCGGCGAAGGCATCGATGGTCATCGCGGCGGCGAGGTCGGCGGTGTCGAGCAGATCCTCAAGCTGCGCCAGCGCGAGCACGCCACAGGCGAGCATCTGCGCGGTGCCATTGTTCAACGCCAGGCCTTCCTTGTACGACAGCGTCACCGGCGACAGGCCGGCGCGCTTGAGCGCTTCGCCACCCGGGACGCGCTCGCCTTCGAAGAAGGCTTCGCCACCGCCGAGCAGCACGATCGCCAGGTGCGACAGCGGTGCCAGGTCGCCGCTGGCGCCAACCGAACCCAGCTGCGGCACCACCGGCACGATGCCGGCGTTGAGCATCGCAGTCAGTGCCTGCAGGGTCTCGACGCGGATGCCGGAGTGGCCGCGCATCAGCGTATTGATGCGGATGCACAGCATCGCGCGGACGATCTCCGGCGCGAACGCTTCACCGACGCAGACGGCGTGGGTGACGATGAGGTTGCGCTGCAGTTCCTCGTGCAGGGTGATGTCCGAGCGCGCGGCGCCAGGCAATTCGTCGCGCAGGTGGTGATTGCCGAGCAGGCGGTCGGCATTGCTGCCGAAGCCGGTCGACACACCGTAGATGGGTTCCTCGCGGCGGACCTGTTCGGCCAGGAACTCGGCCGCGCGCGCCACCGCCGGCAGTTGCTCCGGCGCCAGCTGCACGTGCGCGCCGTAGGCCACGTCCACCAGCTGCGCGCGGGTCAGCGAGCGGCCATCGAGTCGGATCGGTTTCATCGTTTCACCTTGCAGCTGACTGCCACCTGCGCCGGCCTCGCGTCTTCGCGCGCCGGCGTCCCCTGTCCTGAACGACACGGGCGGACCTGATCGTCCACCCGGCCTGCGCTTGCCTTGGCCCTAGCGGCCGGCGAGTGCGCGGTACTGTTCCAGCTCCACGCGCAGCGTGCTCGCCAGTTCCTCCAGCGGCACTTCGAACTGCTCCTCGCGCAGCAGGTCCTTGACCGCGACCACGCCGCGCGCCTTCTCGTCGTCACCGGCAAGGGCGACGAAGCGGATGCCGGCGCGCGAGGCGTACTGGAACTGCTTGCCGATCTTGCGCGCTTCCATCTGCACTTCGGTGTTGATGCCGGCCGCACGCAGGCGACGGGCGATCTCCAGCGCATCGGTCAGCGACTGGCCGTCCATCAACGCGACCATCGCCTGCACGGTGCTGCCGGAGGCGTTGCCGAGCAGGCCGGCTTCGCGCAGCTGCCAGAACAGGCGGGTCAGGCCGATCGAGATGCCCACGCCGGGCAGCTTCGACTTGGTGTAGTGGCTGGCGAGGTTCTCGTAGCGGCCGCCCGAGCAGATCGAGCCGATCTGCGGGTAGTCGTTGAGCGTGGTCTCGTAGACCGTGCCGGTGTAGTAATCGAGGCCGCGCGCGATCGAGAAGTTCAGCGCGTAGGCGCTTTCCGGCACGCCCAGGGCGCGCACGAGCTCCAGCACCTCGCGCAGTTCGGCGACGCCTTCGCGCAGCGCGTCGTTGCCCTCGCCCAGCGCGTCGAGCTTGGCCAGCGCATCGGCGTGCGACGTCGAGCGCACCTTGACGAACTCGAGGATGCGCGCGACCGCTTCGGCGGACAGATCGAAGCCTTCACCGGTCAGGGTCTCGCGGACATGATCCTCGCCGCGCTTGTCGAGTTTGTCGACCTCGCGCAGCACCAGCGCCTGCAGCTCGCCGTCGGCGATGCCCTGGGCCTCGAAGAAGCCGCGCATCAGCTTGCGGTTGTTGAGCTGGATGGTGAAGGCGCCGATATCGAGCTCGGAGAACACGGCGTGGATCACCGCCGGCAGTTCGGCGTCGAATCGCACGCTGAGCGCGTCCTTGCCGATCACGTCGATGTCGCATTGGTAGAACTCGCGGAAGCGGCCGCGCTGGGCGCGCTCGCCGCGATAGACGCGCTGCATCTGGTAGCGGCGGAACGGGAACGCCAGCTCGTGCTCGTGCTCGGCGACGTAGCGCGCCAGCGGCACGGTCAGGTCGAAGCGCAGTGCCAGCTCGGGCATGCCCTCGCCGGCCGCACCCTCGGAGGCCTTGCCCAGCGCGCCGGTCGACTGGACGAAGTACACCTGCCGCTCGGTCTCGCCACCGGACTTGGTCAGCAGCACTTCCGACAGTTCCATGACCGGCGTTTCCACCGGCAGGAAGCCGAATCGTTCGAAATTGCGGCGGATCGTGTCCAGCATGCGCTGGAAGGCGATCTGGTCAGGGGGCAGCAGCTCCATGACCCCGGGCGGGGTGCGCGGCTTGATCAAGCAAGGCTCCAGTGACGACAGGCCGCGGACGCGGCCCGGTACCGTACAGGCTTGGCGGGCACGCGGTGGATTCGCGGTGTAGAGGGGGAATTCGCCAACAGTTTAGCCGTTGCGACCGCTTTTCCCCCAACGGCCACCCACGGATTGGCATCGGATTGAAGGAATTTGCATCCAACCCCTTGCCTCGACCCCGGCCAACTGACTAGAATTTGCGGCTCAGCAGTCGGGGTGTAGCTCAGCCTGGTAGAGCGCTACGTTCGGGACGTAGAAGTCGCAGGTTCAAATCCTGTCTCCCCGACCAACTCCGCATCATGATGTGTGCACCATGATGTGAAGCACGCTGAAAAGACGAACGCCGGCCCTGCCGGCGTTTTTCGTTTGCGCCGTCCATGGCGGTCGAATCGAGCATGTTGCGGCCGGCGGCGCCGCGCCGCGATGATGCCGGGTCGCTTTTGCATTGATGGCCCGATGGATCTCTCCTGCACACCTTTCCAGCGCGATGGCAGCGCCTGCCTGCGCCTGGACGCCGCTGACGGCGCCGTCGCCGAGATCAGCCTGCATGGCGCCCACGTGCTGTCCTGGCAGCCGTCGGCCGGCCGCGAGTGCCTCTACCTGAGCCCGCGCGCCAGTTTTGCCGATGGTTCGGCCATCCGCGGCGGCATCCCCGTGATCTTCCCGCAGTTCGGCGGGCGCGGGTCGATGGTCAAGCATGGCTTCGCGCGGCTGCTCGATTGGCGCTACGTGGGGATCGAGGCCGACGCCGGGGCACCGGGGGCCGTGCTGGAGCTCGTCGACAACGCGGACACCCGGCGCCTGTGGCCAGCAAGTTTCCGCGCGCGGCTGCATGTGGCGCTGGCCCCTGCCGCGCTGACGGTGCGGCTCGCGATCCGCAACCAGGGCGAGGCGCCCTTCAGCTTCACTGCGGCGCTGCACACGTATCTGCGCGTGAACGACCTGGACGCGACGACGCTGCGGGGGCTGGAAGCAGCCGGTTTCGAAGACTCGCGCGATGGCCGCTCCAGCGCGGCCGAAGGAGAACCGGTGCGTTTCCAGTCCGAGGTCGACCGGCTCTATCCCGATTGCGCCCACGCCCTGCTGCTTGCGCAGGGCGATGATGCGATGCGCATCAGCGCAGATGGCTTCCGTGACACGGTCGTGTGGAATCCCGGCGCGGCGCTGGCGGAGGTGATCGCCGACCTTGGCGTCGGTGAGCACCGGCACTTTGTATGCGTCGAGTCGGGCACGATCGCAGCACCGGTGACGTTGGCGCCAGGCGAAGAATGGAGCGGCACGCAACGCCTGCAGGCGTAGGAGCGAGCTTGCTCGCGATCGCCTTCGGGCAGGCCTGATCGCGAGCAAGCTCGCTCCTACATGAGGCTGGCGTCAAGGGTTGCGCGATTCCTCGTGCCGTACCTGCCCTTCCCCGCGCACCACGAAGCGTTCGATGGTCAGCGACTCCGCGCCCATCGGCCCATAGGCATGCAGGCGCGTGGTCGAGATGCCGATCTCGGCGCCAAGACCCAGCTGGCCGCCATCGTTGAAGCGCGACGAGGCGTTGACCATCACCGCCGAGCTGCGCGTGCCGTGCACGAACGCCTCGGCCGCCGCGGCATCGTCGGTGGCGATTACTTCGGTATGGTCCGAGCCGTAACGGGCGATGTGCGCCAACGCATCGTCGATGCCGTCGACAACCCGCACCGTCAGGATCAGGTCCAGGTACTCGGCGGCATAGTCGGCGTCCTCGGCCTGCCCCACCTGGTCGGAGAACGCGCGCGTGCGTTCGCAGCCGCGAACCTCGACCTGGCGCGCCGCCAGCCGTTCCAACGCCGCGGGCAGGAATGCCGTGGCGATATCGCGATGGACCAGCAACGTCTCCAGCGCATTGCACACGCCGGGGCGCGAGGCCTTGCCGTCGACCAGCAGGTCCAGCGCCTTGCCGACGTCAGCGGCACGGTCGACGTAGAGATGACATACGCCCTTGTAGTGCTTGATCACCGGTACGCGGGCGTGCTCGGCGACGAAGCGGATCAGGCTCTCGCCGCCGCGCGGGATGGCAAGATCGATCAGGTCCGACAGCTGCAGCAGCTCCATCACATGCTCGCGCGCAGGATCGGCCACCAGCGACACGGCCGCTTCCGGCAGGCCCTCCTCGCGCAGCGCCTGGTGCAGGCAGGCGGCGATCGCGGCATTGCTGGCGCGCGCCTCCGAACCGCCGCGCAGCAGCACCGCATTGCCGGCCTTCAGGCACAGCGCCGCGGCATCGGCGGTCACGTTGGGGCGGGCTTCGTAGATCATGGCGATCAACCCCAGCGGCACGCGCTGGCGCTCGATCACGATACCGTTTGGGCGGACCTCGCTGCGTGTCACCTGCCCCAGCGGATCGGCTTGCGCGGCCACTTCCCGAACGCCCGCAGCCATCGCCGCGATGCGCGCCTCATCCAGCTTCAGCCGGTCGAGCAGCGCCGCGCCGAGGCCGGCGGCGCGACCGCGCTCCATGTCCTCGGCGTTGGCCGCCAGCAACGCCGCACCGTGATGCTCCAGCAACCGCGCCATGCGCTCGATCAGTCGCCGGCGTGCTTCGCCATCCAGCGCCGCCAGCACCAGGGATGCTTCGCGCGCGCGCTCGGCGAGGTTGCGTACGTAACCGCTCATGCCTTCACCTCGGGGTCGCTGACCAGCAGCACCAGATCGTCGCGATGAATCACCGATTCGCCATAACGGAAGCCGAGCACGGCCTCGATGTCGTTGCTGTGCCTGCGCGCGATCCGGCCGATTTCCATTGCGCTGTACTGGGCCAGGCCACGCGCGAACGGCTCTGCGCCTGCCGTGGTGGACACCACTTCGATCACGTCGCCGCGGCGAAAGTCCCCTTCGACTCCGGCCACGCCGCCGGGCAGCAGCGAGGCGCCCTGGCGATGCAGCGCCGCGACCGCGCCGTCGTCGACCAGCAGCCGCCCCGACGAAGGCGCATGCCGCAGCCATTGCTTGCGTGCGCGCAAGCGGTCGCCCTGTGCGAGCACCAGCGTGCCGTGCAACTGGCCCTCACCCAGGGCCCGTACCACCGCATCGTCGCGACCGCAGAACAGTGCCGTGGGAATGCCGGCCGCGGTCGCCTTGGCCGCCGCTTCCAGCTTGGTGCGCATGCCGCCGGTGCCGAGCTTGCCGGCACCGCCGCTGGCGGCCAGTAGCAGTTCGGGCGTGATCCGCTCGACGCGGTTGATTGCGCGCGCAGTGGGGTCGCGCTGCGGGTGGGCGCTGTAGAGCCCACCGATGTCGGTGGCGATCAGCAGCAGGTCGGCATCGACCAGTGAGGCCACGGCCGCGGCAAGGTTGTCGTTGTCGCCGAGCTTGAGTTCGTCGACGGCGACGGCATCGTTCTCGTTGATGATCGGCAGCGCGCCCAGCCGCAACAGCTCGCGCAGCGTGGCACGGGCATTGAGGTAACGCCGGCGGTTGCGCAGGTCGTCGTGGGTCAGCAGGACCTGGGCCACAGGCCGGTCCGACAACTGCTGCCAGAAGCCCATCAGCGATGCCTGGCCGAGCGAGGCCAGGGCCTGCCGCAACACCAGGCTGTCGCCACCGGTATCGATGCGCCCGCGCCCGGCGGCCACCGCGCCGGACGATACCAGCACCACTTGGCGCTGCTGCGCGCGGGCCTGCGCGATGAAGCGCGCCAGGCCAGCGGCGTAGCGCGGATCGAGCCCTTGATGTACTGCCGCGTCAGGTTGATCGGCGAAGCCCGCCAGCAGGCTGCTGCCGACCTTGAGTACGGCGCGCTGCCACCGTGGCAGCGGTTGTGCCTGGAAGTCCCGGACAGCGGTGTCGGCGGTACTTCCAGGCGTGCTCATCGCAATGCTTCCAGTCGGCTTCGCAGCTCGCCCAGCCGCAGTTGGGGACCCGCGCCGGGCGACACCCGCGCCGCCAGGCTCGCCTCGGGATCGCCCTGCTCCCAGCGCGCCGGATCGGCGGCCTGCTTGTAAGCCTCGCGGAACGGCAGGCCCTGCCGCGCCAGATCGACGGCCAGGTCGGTGGCGTACATCGAAGGATCGAGCGCCTCGCGCATGCGCTCGGTCTTCCATTCCAGGTTGCGCAGCAGGTCGGGCAACAGTTCCAGTGCACCCAGGCCGCGGCCGAAGGCGTGGAAGATCGCACCCTTGGAAAACTGCAGGTCGCGGTGGTAACCCGAAGGCAGCGACAACAGCTGTTCGATCTCGGTACGCGCGGCGGCGGCAGCCGAATAGCTCGCCCGCATCAGCTCGATGACGTCGGGGTTGCGCTTGTTGGGCATGATCGAACTGCCGGTGGTGTACTGCGACGGCAGCGCAACGAAGCCAAACTCGGCACTGGTGAACAGGCTCAGGTCCCAGGCCAGGCGGCGCAGGTCGAGCAGCGCCGAGGACAGCGCCTCGATCGCGGCCATCTCGAACTTGCCGCGCGAGATCTGCGCGTAGGTTGCCGCGACCTGCATGCGACCGAAGCCAAGCGCGGCCGTGGTGTGGTCACGCGCCAGTGGCAGGTTGACACCGTAGCCGGCCGCGCTGCCGAGCGGATTGGCATCCACCCACTGCAGCGTCTGCATGGTGCGCTGCGCGTTGTCGATGAAGCCCTCGGCCCAGGCCGCCCACCACATGCCCAGCGACGACACCATGGCGCGCTGCAGGTGGGTGTAGCCCGGCAGCGGCACGCCCTGCTCGGCCTCGGCGCGGGCGAGCGCCACTTCGGCGCTTTCCCGGCAGGTCGCCGCCACGCGCGCCAGGCGGTCCTTCAGCCACAGGCGCGTGGCCACCAGGATCTGGTCGTTGCGGCTGCGGCCGGTGTGGATCTTCTTGCCGGCATCGCCGAGGCGTTCGACCAGGCGGGACTCGATCGCCGAATGGCAGTCTTCGAAGCGCTCGTCGAGGATGAAGCGGCCAGCGCGGAAGTCCTCGGCCAGTGCTTCCAGCTCGCGCTTCAGCCCGGCAAGTTCATCCGTATCGAGGATGCCGATCTGCTGCAGGCCTTCGGCGTGCGCGCGACTGGCCTGGATATCGAACAGGAAGAACTCACGATCCAGGATCACGTCCTCGCCGGCGAGGAACTGCTGGATGCGCGCGTCGACCTTGACGCCGGGTTTTTGCCACAACAGATCGGACATCGTCGAGTTCCTTGGTAGGTACCGCTTACCGCTTACGTAGGAGCGAGCTTGCTCGCGACCTGGCCTTGCCGCGAAGGTGACGTCTGGTCGCGAGCAAGCTCGCTCCTACAGCTTCATTACCGGTGCGGGATGCCGGTCATCTCGTCCAGGTCAAAGGCCAGGTTGAGATTCTGCAACGCCTGCGTCGCCGCGCCCTTGAGCAGGTTGTCCTCGGTGGCGACCACCACCAGGCGCCTGCCATCGGGTGTCAGGGTGAAACCGCCGAGTTCGACGTGGTGGCGCCCGGCGATCGCGCTGACCCAGGGGGCCTCCTCGCCGACCTCGACCAGCGGTTCGCCGGCATAGCGGTCAACATACCGCGACACCACCTCGTCGCGTGCGAAGGGCCTGGCCAGCGGCAGGTTGGCGGTGATGGTCAGGCCGCGGAAGTGCGGCGCCACGTGCGGCAGGAACTGCACCTCGTGGCCGAGCTGGCGCGTGACTTCGCGCTCGTGCACGTGGTTGGTCAGCGCATACGGCATCAGGTTGTCGCGCAGCTTGTCGGGGTCGTTCTTGTCCGACGGCGACGTTCCGGCGCCGGAATAGCCCGAAACGCCGAAGCACTGCACCGGACCTGCCAGTGCGTCGAGCATCGGCGCGACCGCCAGTTGCATCGCCGTGGCGTAGCAGCCGGGATTGCTGATGCGGCGCTGGCCGCTGTACTGCGCGCGGGTCAGTTCCGGCAGGCCGTAGTACCAGCCGTCGTCGAAACGGTAATCGGCGGACAGATCGACGATAACCGGGTCGGCGCCCACCACATCGAACGCGGCCACGCAGGCCGCGGCCTTGCCGTTGGGCAGCGCCAGCACCACCGCGTCGGCGCCCAGCGCCGGCAGCTCTTCGTGCGAGGGCGAGTTGTAGCGAAGCTCGCCCTGGTATTCGGCAATGTGGTCCGCGACGCGCTGCCCGGCCAGCTCGCGCGAGGACACGAACGCAAGCTCGAAATCCGGGTGCGCGGCGATCAGGCGGATGAGTTCGGCGCCGACGTAACCGCGCGCGCCGACGATGCCAACGGACTTAGTCACGCCCGGATGCTCCATGGTTGTGCAACCTGTGAATCAAATTTTGCTTCACCGCCTGCCATTCCGATTCGATGATCGAGAAGGCCACGGTGTCGCGCACGCTGCCGTCGGCGTGGCGCTTGTGGCTGCGCAGCACGCCGTCCTGCTTGGCGCCGAGGCGGGCGATGGCGGCGCGCGAGGCGAGGTTGAACCAGCTGGTCTCGAAGCCGACGCAGATGCTGCCCATGGCCTCGAAGGCATGGCCGAGCAGGAGCAGCTTGGCCTCGGTGTTGAGACCGGTGCGCTGCACCTTCGCGGCGTACCAGGTGTAGCCGATCTGCACGCGCGGAACGGATTGATCGAGGTCGTAATAGCGGGTGCTGCCGACGATGTCGCCGCCGGCGTTGCGCACCACGAACGGCATGGCCTTGCCCTGCGCCTGCATGTCCAGCGCAGCCGAAACGTACGACTCGACCTGCTCCGGCGCCGGCACGTTGGTGTACCACAGGCGCGACAGCTCGCCGCCGCCAAGTGCGGCGCGCAGGCCGTCGCCGTGCGCCATCTGCAGCGGCTCCAGCGTGACGTGCTGGCCGCGCAGAGTCGGGGTGGTGCTCCAGTTGGCTGTCGCTTCGGCCATTGCAGCAACTCAGTCCTTCAACGTCGCCGTCCGCCCCGAGCAGTGCTCGACGCAGCGCTCGATCTCGCCGAACCCGTCCATGCCGTACCAGAACACCTTCCACTTCTCCTGCTTGTAGCAGCCGTCGGACTCGGCGTAGTAGAACGGGTTGACCGGATTGCCGTGGCGCGAACGCCAGAACAGGCGCGGATTCTGCTCGCGCATTACATGCCATACCGCGCGACCGAGGCCTTCGCCCTGCGCCTCGTCGAGCACGGCGAACTTGTCGAGGTAGATGCCGGCGTCTTCCTGCGTGAGGATCACCGCGGCGCGGTAGTTCTCGCTGACGTAGGCGCGATGCAGCGTGGTCCGCTCGAAGTAGTCCGGCATCAGGCGACGGCCGAACGCCGACTCGATCAGGCCGCGCAGGCGCTCCAGGTCGAGCTCGTCCCAGCCGGTGACCTGCAGCACGCGTTCGCCACGGCGAACCAGCGTGCCCGAACCCTTGTGGGTGAACAGTTCCTTGGCCAGCTCCGCCGGCTTGGTGATCGACACCGACGAGGTCAGCGGCAGCTTGTCGAGCAGGTCCTTGATCTGTTCGATCTTGACCCGCATGCCGCCGTTGATCCACGGCTGCGACATCAGGTGCTCGTACTCGGTCGACAGGTTGATCGAGTCGATGACCTTGCCGGCGTCGTCGAGCAGGCCGCCGGTGCCGGTCAGGAACACGATCTTGTACGGCTGCAGCTTCTGCACCAGCTCGTTGGCGGCGAAGTCGGCGTTGACGTTGAGGATCTGGCCGCCGGCGGTCTCGCCGAGGCTGGCGATGACCGGGATCGAGCCGGCACGCAGGCTGGCCTCGATCGGCGCCAGGTTGACGCGCTTGACCTCGCCGACCAGGCCGTAGGTATCGCGGTCCAGGTACTCGGACTCGAACACGCCGGAAACAATCGAGGTCGCCCGCGCGTCGAATGCCTGCAGCGCCTCGACCAGCTTGAGGTTCTGCGACTGGAACACGCGCCGCACGATTGCCAGTGCCTCCGGCGAGGTCACGCGCAGGCCGTTGACGGTCTGCTTGACGATGCCGGCAGCGGCCATCTCGTCGTCGAGCTGCGGGCCGGCGCCATGGATCACGATCGGGGTCAGGCCGACGTCCTGCAGGAAGGCCAGCGAGGACGTCAGCGCTTCCAGGTCGTCGCGCAGCACGGCGCCGCCGACCTTGACCACGGCGAAGCGCTTGGCATCGAGCTGGGAGAAACGCTTGAGGTACTGCGAGATCTCCTTCGCGCTGGCCATGCTCGAAAGCAGGCGCACGATGGTCTGGCGCGTTTGAATGTCGCGGGTGTCGTTCATCTTTAAACGTTCTATATGCCTTTAATACATCGGCTTCGGGTCGACGGGCACCGCTTCGCGATGCCCTCAGGGTCTAGCGCCACATCCCCGCCTCACCGCTTCGCGGCGAGGCCGCCCCCTTGACTCAAGGGGGCTCCAACAGCTCATGTCGTTTCGAGGATGCGGATGATGGAGTCCGTGTAGCGCTGCAACTGCTCCAGCGCCACCCATTCGTCGGCGGTGTGGGCCTGGGCGATGTCGCCCGGGCCATAGACAAGTGCGGTCATGCCGGCGTTGGAGAACAGCGAGGCCTCGGTCCAGAAGTCGACCGCATTGCCGATCGGCAGCTGCAACGCGTCGGCCAGGTCGCGTGCCTCCAGCCGGCGCTGCTCGGCATCGGCGACGTCTCCCGACGGCAACGACGGACCGCGGAAGGTCTCCTCATAGCGTTCGATCGCACCGGCTTCGACCAGCGTGCCGAAGCGCTCGTGCAGCCCGTCGATCGACATCGACGGCAGCGGACGGAAGCCGAAGCGCAGCTCCGCGCTGGGCGCGATCATGTTGGCCTTGATCCCGCCCTCGACGCGACCGATGTTGAAGCGCAGCCCGGTCAGGCCACCGAAGCGCTGGTGCGCCTCGCTCTCGACGTAGTCCAGCGCGTGCCCGCCCCAGCGGATGGCCTGGTGCAAGGCACTGGCCTGCATCGCATTCGCACCCGACGCGTGGCCGGCAACACCGCGGAAGCGCAGCAGCACCGAGCTGATGCCGCGATGGGCAAGTACCGCCTCGCACTGCGTCGGCTCGGCAACGACCACCTCGTTGAACCCGTGCAGGCCGCCCAGGAACGCGGCAATGCAGCGCGCGTCGTTGGCCTCTTCATCGGTGGAGAACAGGAACGCGGCATCGCCCTGCGTCACCGAGGCGGCAGTCACCAGACCGGCCGCGGCGCCCTTGATGTCGCAGGCGCCCAGTCCGATCGCGCGGTCGGCAGTGACGCGTAGCTTGTGCGGGTCGGCGCTCCACGCTTCCGACGACGGCACCGTGTCCAGGTGCACGTTGAACAGCCGCGTGGGATTGCCGCGCACGGCCAGCATCGACACCGCGCCGTCGCCGTGATCGGTGACCTCGATGCGGAAACCGGTCAGCTGCGAACGCAGGTAATCGAAGATGCCGCCGGTGCCGATGTCCCGCGGTGGATTGCGGGTGTCGTACGACACCAGGGCTTCGAGGTGCTTGAGGGTTTTTGCGAGCATGGCCTGTTCTTGGTGGAGGTGTTCCCCCTCTCCCGCCAGCGGGAGAGGGGCTTGCAGATTACTTGCGGTTGATTTCAGCCCACAGCGTGCTGCTCATGCCGAACAGCTTGATGAAGCCCTCGGCCTCGGCCACGCCCCAGTCCGCCGCCTGCGCATAGGTCGCGCCCTTGGCATTGAGGATGTGCTTCGACTCGATCGCCACCGCGCTGACCAGGCCACCCTGCGTTTCCAGTACGACGTCGCCGTTGACGGTCGACTGGCTCGATTGCAGGAAAGCCTCCAGGTCGGACTTGAGCGGATCGTGGAAGAAGCCTTCGTACACCAGCTCCACCCACTTGCGCGCCACGTCCGGCTTGAAACGGTTCTGCTGCTTGCTCAGCACCGCCTCTTCCAGCGCGCGGTGCGCGGTCAGCAGCGCGGTCAGGCCCGGCGCCTCGAAAATGATGCGGCCCTTCAGGCCGATGGTGGTGTCGCCGGTGTACAGGCCACGGCCCACGCCGTACTGCGCGAACAGCCCATTGAGCTTGGCCAGCATTTTGTGGCCTTCCATCTTCTCGCCGTCGAGCGCGACCGCTTCGCCGTTGACGAAGCTGACCTTCACCCGCAGCGGCTGTGCCGGCCACTCGCTGCGCGGCTTGCACCAGCCCACTGCGCCTTCGCCCGGCGCCTGCCAGCGATCGATCTCGCCGCCGGACATGGTCAGGCCGAGCAGGTTCTCGTTGATGGTGTAGGCCTTCTGCTTGGCGCGCACGCCGAAGCCGCGCTCCTCCAGGTACTTCTGCTCGTAGGCGCGGACCTCGGTGTGCTCCTTCTGGATCTCGCGGATCGGCGCCACGATCTCGTAGTCGCCCAGCGCTTTCACCGCCAGGTCGAAACGCACCTGGTCGTTGCCCATGCCGGTGCAGCCGTGCGCGATCGCCTTGGTGCCCAGCTCCTCGCAGCGCTTGAGCGCGGCTTCGACGATCAGGTAGCGATCGGAGACCAGCAGCGGGTACTGGCCCTGGTAGCCCTCGCCGGCCCAGACGAACGGCTTGACGAAGCCTTCCCAGATCGCCGGGCCGCCGTCGACGGTGACGTGCGAGGCGACGCCCAATTCGGTCGCACGTTCTTCGATGAAGGCGCGCTCCTCGGCATCGACGCCGCCGGTGTCGGCGAACACGGTGTGCACGTTCCAGCCGCGCTCCTTCAGGTAGGGCACGCAGAAGCTGGTGTCGAGGCCGCCGGAGAAGGCGAGGACGATGTCTTTGCTCATGTTCTTGTCTCGTTGGTGATCTGCCCCCTCCCCCGCTTGCGGGGGAGGGTTGGGGTGGGGGCAACGGGGCGTGGCAGCGTCGGGCTGCCCTCACCCCAACCCCTCTCCCGCATGCGGGAGAGGGGCTTGGTGCTATCGGCCGATGAGCGCCGCCATGATCGCCTTCTGCACGTGCAGGCGGTTCTCGGCCTCGTCGATGGCGATGCACTGCGGCGAGTCCATCACCGCATCGGTGGCCTTCACGTTGCGGCGCAGCGGCAGGCAGTGGCTGAAGACGCCGTTGTTGGTCAGCGCCATCTTCGCCTCGTCGACGATGAAGTGCTGGTACTGGTCGCGAATGGGCTTTTCCGGGCCCCAGTTGCCGAAAAACGGCAACGCGCCCCAGCTCTTGGCGTAGACCACGTCGGCGCCGCTGTAGGCGCTTTCGATGTCATGGCTGATGGCGAGCGACCCGCCGCTCTCGGCGACGTTCTGCGCGGCCCAGTCCATGTAGCGCGGGTCGAGGATGTAGTCCGGCGTCGGGCACAGCAGGGTCACATCCATGCCCATGCGCGTGGCGATCGTCAGCGCCGAATTGGCCACCGCCGTGTTGAGCGGCTTGGGGTGGTAGGTCCAGGTCAGCACGTACTTCTTGCCGCGCAGGTCGGTGGTGCCGAAGTGCTCCTGCAGCGCGAGGATGTGCGCCAGCTCCTGGCACGGATGGGTGATCGTCTCCATGTTGATCACCGGCACCGGCGAGTACTTGGCGAAGCTCTTGAGGACGATGTCCTCGCGGTCGTACTGCCAGTCGACGAACTTCGGGAACGCGCGCACGCCGATCAGGTCGACGTAGCGGCCCAACACCTTGGCCACTTCGGCGATGTGCTCCTCGGTATCGCCGTCCATGACCGTGCCGAGGTTGAACTCGATCGGCCACGCGTCCTTGCCCGGCTGCAGTACCACGGCATGGCCGCCGAGCTGGAACGCGCCCAGCTCGAAGCTGGTGCGGGTGCGCATCGACGGATTGAAGAACACCAGGGCGATCGACTTGCCCTTGAGCTGCTCGCCGGCCTTGCTGCGCTTGAACGCGGCGGCCTGCGCCAGCAGCGCGTCGAGGTCGGCACGCGACCAGTCCTGGGTGTTGAGGAAGTGCCTGTTGCCAAGAGCGGTCATCGAGTGCGGTTCCGGTGATCGTATGGGGAGGAAGGTGGGATGCTGCGCGGGCCCTGAAGCAAACCCTGAAAGCAAAAAAGCCCAGCGCGTAGGCTGGGCTTTTCGTGTGTCACTTCGTCTGTTGCAAGACGCGCTAGTGACCGTTACCCAGCTGGATGGCAGGTATGCGGTCGGCGAGCGCGCGAGGTCATCCCCGCCGCCATGTAGGCGGAGGTCAGGACGTCGGCGTCGGCGTAGTGGGCGTTCATTGAGGCGCGCATGCTCGCATGCACCCGCTGCGGGTGCAAGCATCGGGGCCCGGGCTGTGCCCGACCCTGCCCCGATTGGCGCTCAGCGCTCGCCAGCGGGCGCCACGACCGGCGTCACCGACACCCGGATGCGCAGGCGGTTGCCCGGATCCTCGGGAAGGCGCGAGCGGAACTTGGCGCCCTTGTAGGTGTAATCGACGTCGTAGGCGATCGGCCGGCGGTACTCGCGCTCGACCGTGACCGGCTTGCACTTGTCCTGCTGCTCTTTCTCTTCGCGGGTCAGTGCTTCCTTGACCGCACCGACCACCCGCGACAGGCGCGAGTCGCTTTCGCACTTCTGCTCGACCGTGTTGGCCTTGAGCGTCTGGTAGACCGGCGTCACCCGCAACACCTGGGCGTAGTCGAAGCGGACGTTCTCGGCCTGGATGACCGTGTTCTGCGCCCTCGCCTCCGTGCCGGGCCAGGCAGCCAGCACCAGTCCCAGCAGGACAGTCCAGGTCATGGCAGCAGGAAGCGGAACTGGACGGTCCATCACACTCGCGGAGTCATAATTGTTTAGAAATTGTAAGCGCAGACCGGGGGCGAGGTCTGAACCCCGCCTTTAGACTACCGGCCGGAACAGCAAGGTGGACCACTCGGCCATCGAAGCCCGGACGCCTGGCACGGAGCAGGCACCCTCGATCAGCCGCTAGAATGACCGCAACTCCGGCGGTAACCCCCATGAGCCTGCAACTTTTCAACAGCCTGACGCGACGGGTCGAGCCGTTCGTGCCCCTCGACCCCACCCGCCCGACCATGTACGTGTGCGGGCCCACGGTCTACAACTTCGTTCACATCGGCAATGCCCGCGGCCCGGTCGTCTTCGGGGTGCTGGCCGAGTTGCTGCGCCGCCGATTCGGCGCGCTGGCCTACGCCCGCAACATCACCGACGTCGACGACAAGATCAACAACGCCGCCCGCGAGCAGGGTGTGCCGATCTCGGCGATCACCAGCCGGTTCGCCGCTGCCTACCGCGAGGACATGGCCGCGCTGGGCGTGAAGGCACCGGACCTGGAGCCGGAAGCCACCGCCCACATCGGCCAGATCATCGCCATGATCGAGCGCCTGATCGAGGTCGGCCATGCCTATGCCGCCGAAGGCCATGCGCTGTTCTCGGTCGCCAGCTACCCCGATTACGGCAAGCTTTCGCGCCGCGACCCGGAAGAGATGCTCGCCGGCGCCCGCGTCGACGTCGCCCCCTACAAGCGCGACCCGGGCGACTTCGTGTTGTGGAAGCCGTCCACCGATGACCTCCCCGGCTGGGACTCGCCCTGGGGCCGTGGTCGTCCGGGCTGGCACATCGAGTGCTCGGCGATGGCCGCCGCCCACCTGGGCGAGACCATCGACATCCACGCCGGCGGCGTCGACCTGCAGTTCCCGCACCACGAGAACGAGATCGCCCAGAGCGAGTGCGCGCACGGCGGCAGGATCTTCGCCCGTCATTGGCTGCACAACGGCATGCTCAACTTCGGCGGCGCCAAGATGGCCAAGTCGGTGGGCAACATCCAGCGCGTGCACGACCTCGTCCGCGAATACCCGCCGGAAGCCCTGCGCCTGGCGCTGCTCTCGGCCCACTACCGGCAGCCGCTGGAGTGGTCGGATGCGTTGATCGAGCAGAGCGTGCGCACGCTCGACCGGCTTTACGGCACTTTGCGTGATCTGGCCGATTGCACGGTGGCAACGCCGCTGGCGATCCCGGCCGGTATCGAGGCCGCACTCGACGACGACCTCAACACCCCGCAGGTGCTGGCCGAGATCGCCCGCATTGCCGGCGATGCGCGCAAGGCCGAGTCGGCAGACGAACGCGCCCGCCTCAAGGGCGAACTGCTCGGCGCCGGTCTCGGCCTGGGACTGCTGCAGCAGGACCCGGCGCAGTGGTTCTCGCGCGGCGCCGGCAACGAGGACGACGGCCGCATCCAGGCGTTGATCGACGAGCGCATCGCGGCCAAGAAGGCGCGCGATTTCGCCCGTGCCGACGCCATCCGCGACCAGCTCGCGGGCGAAGGGGTCCTGCTGGAGGACACGGCGCAGGGCGTGCGCTGGAAGCGGGCCTAGACGCCCCTGCTTCAGTCATTCCCGCCCTGAATCCGTCATCCCCGCGAAGGCGGGGACCCAGCGACTTTGAGGCTTTGTCGGGGCGGGTAGCTGCAAGACACTGGGTTCCCGCCTTCGCGGGAATGACGATCTCTACTTCGCTGACGATCTCTACTTCGCAGGCGATCTCTACTTGGCAGACGATCTCTTCGCACGGCCAGCGCCAGCAAGAGCGTAAAATTCCCCGTAATGAACGCCATTGCCGCCCCCGCCAGCCCCTTCCCGATCGAAGCCTCGCCCACGCAGGCGCAGGAAGCGATCCGCGACGAGTTCGCCTTCTTCGGCGACTGGTCCGAGCGCTACCAGTACCTGATCGACCTGGGCCGCAAGTTGCCCGACCTGCCGGGCGACTGGAAAACCGAGGAGCATCGCCTGCACGGTTGCCAGTCGATGGTATGGATTGTCGCCGAGGGCGACGCCGATCGCCTCGACTTCCATGCCATCAGCGACTCGGCCATCGTCTCGGGCCTGATCTACCTGGCCCTGCGCGTGTACTCCGGTCGCAGCGCCGCCGAGATCGCCGCCACCGATGCCGACTACATCGCCGACATCGGGCTTGCCAAGCACCTCTCGCCCACGCGCAGCAACGGCCTGACCGCGCTGCTCGGCTTCATCCGCGACCAGGCACGGTCGCGGCTGTGATCGCCTGTCGTCCCGAGCGCCGCGAGGGACCTGCCGCGGCACGGTTGATGCGCAATGACGGCTGACGCCGACGCCCTACCCGTCGCGGGCGTCTCGGAGTTGCTGCACAACCGCGGCTTCACCGGCCTGCTCACCTATCGCCTGCTGGCGATGCTATCCTACCAGATCGTCGCGGTGACGGTCGGCTGGCACGTCTACGAACTCACGCGCGATGCTTTTGCCCTGGGCCTGATCGGCCTGGCCGAGGTGATTCCGTATTTCTGTTTCGCCCTGTTCGCCGGCTACGCGGTCGACCACCTGCCGCGACGCAAGCTCGGCATGGCCGCCTGCCTGGGGTTGCTGGTCACGACGCTGACGCTGGCCGCCGTCGCCGCCGGCGTGCTTCCGGCCGGCATCTCCGGTTTCGGCACGCTCACGATCTATGCGGCCATCGCCGTCAACGGCGTGGTTCGCGCGTTCCTGGCACCGGTCTACATGTCGCTGTTCGCGCGCGTGCTCAAGCGTGAGCAGTTCGCGCGCGGCGCCGGTGTCAGCAGCGTGGTGATGCAGACGGGCCTGGTGATGGGCCCGGCCATGGGTGGCCTGCTGGTCGCCTGGGGTGGCAAGACTTCGGCCTATCTCGTCGCCGCCGGTTTTGCGCTCGCAGCAGCGATCGCCGTGATTGCCGTGCGCGTGACCGAGCCGCCGATGCCGGCAGAACGCGCGCCGGTGTTCAAGAGCATCGGCGAGGGCCTGCGCTTCGTCTTCAAGACCCAGGTCGTTCTCGGCGCGCAGGCGCTGGACATGTTCTCGGTGCTGTTTGGCGGGGCGGTGGCGCTGCTGCCGGCGTTCATCAACGAAATCCTTCACTACGGGCCGGAGGCGCTGGGCTTGTTGCGCGCGTCGCCGGCGGCCGGTGCGGTGCTGGTGGGCATCTATCTGGCTCGACGACCGCTGCAACGCCATGCCGGTCGTGTGCTGCTGGTGGCGGTGGCCGGTTTCGGCTTGTGCATCATCGGTTTCGCGCTGTCGCGCCATCTGTGGCTGTCGGCGTTGATGCTCATGCTGTCGGGCATGTGCGATGGCGTGTCGGTGGTGGTGCGTTCGACCATCCTGCAATTGGCCACGCCCGATCACATGCGTGGCCGGGTGTCGTCGATCAACGGCATCTTCATCGGTTCGTCGAACGAGTTGGGCGCGTTCGAATCCGGCGTGGCCGCACGCTTGCTCGGGCTGGTGCCTTCGGTGATCTTCGGCGGTTGCATGACGCTGGCGGTGGTCGGCATGACGGCGAAACTGGCGCCGAAGCTGCGCCGCCTCGATCTGCGCGACCTGCACTGAGCTCAACGTCCATGGGTCCCCGCCCTTCGCGGGGATGACGGTCTTCCAATGACGGTGGAAGCCCCTCTCCCGTTTACGGGAGAGGGGTTGGGGTGAGGGCAAACGAGCGAAAGTCGCTGGGTCCCCGCCTTCGCGGGGATGACGGGTTCCAGAGTTTTTCTCGTTTTCCGGCGCCACCGAAGACCATGCAACGAATCCCCGGCCCGGCGGACGACGCCGTTTCGAAGCAAAGGCGACGTCAAGATGGATCCCGGCGTTCGCCGGGATGACGTTGATAGCAAAAAAGCCCCGCCGAAGCGGGGCTTTTTCGTCAGGTCGATGAGCCAGGCTCAGTCGCCCATCTGCTTCTGCATGTGCTCCCAGCGCTCCTGCGCATCGATCGTGCGCTCGGCGGTGAGGCGCGCCTCCAGGCGCTCCAGGCCGATTTCCTCGCCGGTGTCGACGCAGTAACCGTAGTCGCCGGAATCAACACGCTTGAGCGTGCTGTCGATCTTGCTGATCAGCTTCCGGTAACGATCGCGGGTGCGCAGCTCCAGCGAGTTCTCGGTCTCACGCGTGGCGCGCTCGGCCTCATCGCCGACATCGCGGACTTCGTCCTTGAGGTTCTCGATGGTCTGCTTGGACTCCTCGACCAGATCCGTGCGCCAACGCAACAGGCGCTGACGGAAATACTCGAGCTGGAGCGGATTCATGTACTCCTCGTCGATCGCCGGGCGATAGCCCGTCGGGACGATGGGGCGTCCGCTGGATTCATCGGTGGTGTACGGCACGACCTTGACCTTGCCTTTCGGCGCGGGGGCCTGCGGCTTGGCGACGACGGCGACGGCTACCTTGCCGGTCGGACGTGGAGCGGTTTTGGTCGCTGGGATACTGGCGGCCGCCGCTTTCGCAGGCGCCTTGTTGGATGCGGATTGCGTCACTGGATTCTTGGCAACTTGAGGCTTGCTTACGGCCGGTTCCACCGATGCAGACTTGATGGCCGGACGCGGTGCGGGTTTCTTGACGACGACGGGCTTGCTCTCCGGCTTGGCGGCGGGCTTGCCCTCGTTACGGGGGAGGGCCTTGCTCGGCGCGGGCTTGGCCAGTGCGGCCTGCTTCGCGGGAGCTTGCTTTACTACTGCCGTCTTGACGGCTGCCGGCTTGGCGGCCGGCTTCACGGGCGTCGCCTTCCTGGCGACCGGCTTCTTGGCCGGTACCGCCTTCCTGGCGACGGGTTTCTTGGCCACGGCCGCCTTCTTGACCGGCGCCTTCTTGGCGACCACGGCCTTCTTGGCGACAGGCTTTTTGGCCGGAGCCGCCTTTTTGGCGACCGGCTTCTTGCTGGCGACCTTCTTGGCGGCCGGCTTCTTGGCGACCGCCTTCTTCGCTGCGGGTTTGCTGGACACGGCCTTCTTCGCGGCCGGCTTGACGGTCTTCTTGACGGCCTTGGCGGCCTTCTTCGCGGTTTTTTTCACTGCCACGAGCGACTTGTCCTTCTGTTCCCCTGAGGACCTCCGAACCGGGGTTCGAAGGCTGAATTAAGGCCAGCGTGCATAGGCCACAGCATGCCCGACTTTGCATCACGGCGTACAAGTGCCGGAATGCCGGTGCGGAGCCATACATCGTGCCGGTTCCGCACGGTTCAAGCGAGCCTGTGCGGATCGTTCGAACCTGAAGCCTTGTGACGGGAAAGCGCGCTGTTATACCCTGCCCCGGCACCTGCGGCAACCGCACATTCAAGTGCTTGACCGCATTAAGGAATCGTGATCGACCGCCTCCTCATCGCCATGCTCCGCGGCTACAAGCGCTGGATCAGTCCACTGCTTGGGCCGCGTTGTCGTTTCCATCCCACCTGCTCGGAATACGCCATGCAGGCGGTCGCCCGTTTTGGCGCCCTCAAGGGCAGCTGGCTGGCCGTCCGGCGGATCCTGCGCTGCCATCCCCTGCACCCCGGCGGGCACGATCCGGTGCCTGAGCCCCTCCACGGAAAGCACACATGTCGACACTGATCGTCAACGCCCGCCTGGTCAACGAAGGTCGCGAATTCGACGGCGACCTGCGCATCGAAGCCGGCCGCATCGCCCAGATCGGTAGCGGACTGTCCGCCCGCGACGGCGAAACGGTGGTCGACGCCGGCGGACGCCGCCTGCTGCCTGGCATGATCGATGACCAGGTGCACTTCCGCGAGCCGGGCCTGGAGTACAAGGCCGACATCGCGACCGAGTCGGCCGCGGCCGTGGCCGGCGGCCTGACCTCCTTCATGGACATGCCCAACACCAACCCGCCCACGCTCGATGCGGCGGCGCTGGAGAACAAGTACCAGCGCGCCACCGGCCGCGCATGGGGCAACTTCGGCTTCTACATGGGCGCCAGCAACGACAACCTCGCCGCGATCCAGTCGCTGGACCCGCGCACCGCACCGGGCATCAAGGTGTTCATGGGCGCCTCCACCGGCAACATGCTGGTCGACAACCCGGACATCCTCGACGGCATCTTCCGCGACGCGCCGACGCCGATCATCACGCACTGCGAAGACACGCCGATGATCGACGCCGAAATGGCCCGCTACAAGGCCAAGTACGGCGACGACATCCCCGCGGCCTGCCATCCCGACATCCGCTCGCGCGAAGCGTGCATCAAGTCGACGCAACTGGCGCTGTCGCTGGCGAAGAAGCACAACTCGCGCCTGCACGTGCTGCACATCAGCACCGCAGACGAACTGGCGCTGTTCGAGCGTGGTCCGCTGCTGCGCGGCGACGGCACTCGCAAGCGGATCACCGCCGAGACCTGCGTCCATTTCCTGCGCTTCGACCGCGCCGATTACGAACGCCTGGGCAATTTGATCAAGTGCAACCCGGCGATCAAGGACGCCGGCGACCGCGAAGCGCTGATCCAGGCGTTGGCCAACGATGTCATCGACGTGCTCGCCACCGACCATGCTCCGCACACGCTGGAGGAGAAGGCGCGCCCCTACGCCTCCGCGCCGAGCGGCCTGCCGCTGGTGCAGTACGCGCTCAATGCCGCGCTGGAACTGGTCCACGAGGGCCGCCTGAGCACCGCCCAGGTCGTGCAGAAGTTCGCCCACGCGCCGGCGCAGCTGTTCGACGTCCAGGGCCGCGGCTTCCTGCGCGAAGGCTACGCCGCCGACCTGGTGCTGATCGACGACACGCCGTTCACGGTGCAGCGCGAGGACGTGCTGTCGAAGTGCGGCTGGTCGCCGTTCGAGGGCACCACCTTCCATTCGCGCATCGCCTCGACCTGGGTCAATGGCGAGCTGGCCTGGGACGGCCGGCGCCTGATCGGCACGCCGCAGGGCCAGCGCCTGGCCTTCGATCGATGAGATTGCGCATCGCGGCGGTGCTGGCGCTTCAGTTCCTGGCGCTGTCCGGTGCGGCGATGGCGCAGCAGGCGACTTCATCGCAAACCCAGGATCAGCGGTTCCATGCCGCGTTCCTTCCGACCAGCGTGCCGCAGGGTTCGCTGGTGATCGGCCTCGCCGCGCCCGACGCCATCGTCGAGTACGACGGTCGGCGACTGCGCGTTTCGCACGATGGCACCTTCGCGTTCGGTGTCGGCCGAGATGCCAAGGGTCCGCTCACGGTGAAGATCACCGATGGCAACGGCGACACGGCGGTCAACACCATCGCCGTTTCCGCGCGCGACTGGCCAGTGGAGAACATCAACGGCGTACCGCCCAAGACCGTCGATCCGCCACCGGAGATCGCCGCGCGCATCGAGCGCGAGCAGGCGCTGGTCACCGCCGCGCGCGTGCGCGACGACGACCGCGACGACTACGCGCAGTCATTCATCTGGCCGCTGCAGGGCCGCATCAGCGGGCGCTTTGGCAACCAGCGCGTCTACAACGGCACACCCAAGTCGCCGCACTCTGGCATGGACATCGCCGCGCCGACCGGCACGCCGATCAAGGCACCCGCCGCCGGTGTGGTGACGTTCGCCGCGCCGGACCTGTACCTCACCGGCGGGACGCTGCTGATCGACCACGGCCATGGCGTCAGTTCGAACTTCCTGCACCTGTCGCGGATCGATGTGAAGGTCGGCGACCGCGTGCAGCAGGGCCAGGTGATCGGCAAGGTCGGCGCCACCGGTCGCGCCACCGGGCCGCATCTGCACTGGGGCATGAACTGGTTCGACGTGCGCATGGATCCACTGCTGGTGCTCGAGCACGGCAACGGATCGACACCCCAGCGGTAGGAGCGAGCTTGCTCGCGATGGGCCTGCCCGCCGCTGTTACGTCAATCGCGAGCAAGCTCGCTCCTACAGGGGGCGCTGGATGGGTGCGCCGATCGCGAGCAAGTTCGCTCCTACCGGGCGTCAGACCGTCTCCGCGGTCGCGCGCAGGCGCGAGGCGGTGTAGCCGGTGACGCGATCACGGCCCATCTCCTTGCTCGCATACAGCGCCGCGTCGGCGCGCTCGAGCAGTTTCTCCATGCTCTCGCCGTGATGCAGTTCGGCGACGCCGAGGCTGAGCGTGGCCGGGAACAGGCGACCGTCTATCGACAGTGGCCGGCAATTGACCGAGACACGAAGGTTCTCCGCCACGCCCAGCGCTTCGCGCAGTTGCGTGTCGGGCAGCACCACCAGGATCTCGTCGCCGCCAAAGCGGCCGAACAGGTCGTAGGTGCGCAGGCGGTTGCGGGTGCGCAGGGCGATGATGCGCAAGGTCTGGTCGCCGATGCGGTGACCGTGTTCGTCGTTGATGCGCTTGAAATGGTCGACGTCGAAGAACACCACCGACAGCGGCCGGCGCCCGCGTTGCGCCGACTCGACCAGCGTTTCCAGTCGTTCCTCGATCGCCGAGCGGGTCAGCGCGCCGGTCAGCACGTCGTAGGTGGCCAGACGGCTGGCGTGATCGCGGTCGCGGCGCAGCTGGTGCATGTGGTCGGTCAGGCCGATCGTCAGCACCAGCCCGCCCAGCGCAAATCCAATCGGCAGTGCGTACTCCAGCCACTCCGGATTGCGCCAGCCGCCGAGCAGCTCGCCCAGCCGCAGGATCACCAGCACCACCATCGGCGACCACGACAGCAGCATGAAGTAGGCCTCGCGCTGGCGCTGGAAGCTGCCGACGACGCTGGCCACGAACATGATCGCCGCCGATACCAGCAGCACCAGGTTGCCGGTCAGCTCGATCACGCTGGCAGCACTGCCGACCGTGGCGAGCATCAGGACCAGCAGCAGTGCATTGCAGCCATGCAGGACCTTCATCAGGCGCGGCTGCCGTTCCGGCAGGCCCAGGTAGAAGGCCAGGAAGCTGTTGCTGGCCAGCACCGTCAGCATGCCGAACATGCGGCCCACGCGCGGGTCGTAGCCGATCAGGTCGGCCAGCCACGGCAGTATCCGAAGTTCGCCGCCGATGCAGGCCTGGTACAGCGCCTGGGCGAACATCGCCATGAACAGATAGACGTAGCTGCGCTCGCCGATGCCGATCCAGAAACCGAAGGCGAGCATTGCCAGCACCAGCAACGTGCCCAGCACCAGCGTGCGCAGGGCGACGTGGCGCAGGTCGTGGCGATGCACCTCCTCCAGCGGTTCGACCGCCACCGGCATCGGCGACGGGCTGAGCATGTGCACGCGCAGGTAGATCTGCTCGCCGGTGGCCAGACCCTGCGGCAAGGGCACCACCAGCGCCCGCGTCGAGAAGGAGCGGTCGGCGACGTCGCCGATCAGCCCCCGGCGTACGGGCATGGCTTCGCCGGGTCGCCAGACCTCGACCTGGTTGAGGTGCGGGAAGCGTAGGACCAGATGGGGCGCATCGGCCGGCGCCACCGCCTCGCGTGCGGTCAGTCGCCACCAGCGCGGTTGCGACGAAGTCTCGAAGACCGACTGGCCTTCGACCTGGGCGAATTCGCCGTCAAGTTCGCCGGCCAGCACCTGCACCGGGAGCGGATCGCCGTCGAGGCGGGCCACGTCGAAAAGCTGCGCCGACACTGAAGTCGCCACCAGCATTGCGAACACGGCAACTGTTGCCTGCCACCACCGACGCGCGGGTTTCCCCATGATCCGGACCGGCCCCCTGGTTACGCGTCGAGCATATCCCAAGTGAGACGGCCGTCGCGAAACCGCCCGGCGGATCGGGCGTGCCTACGGTCGAATAAAGGGTTGCCGGGCCGTGCGGTGCCAGGGCCGCAAGCGGGCCGTGTGCTTCCAGGGCCGCAAGCGGCCCTTCAGCGCGGCAAGTTCAGGCCGGGGCGCCCTGACCGCTGACGCGGGCCACGGCATCGTGCGCGTGCAGGCTCTCGAAATGCGCCACTTCGGCGTCGAAGCGCTCGATGCGCGGATCGGCCGACAAGGCGGCGGCGACACGACGGGCGGCGTCCTCGCAGAACATCAGGTTCTCGGCGTTGAGGCGGGCGAAGGCCTGTTCATCCTCGCGCTTGACCGCGGTCTGCACCGGCGTGCCCAGCGCCTGCTCCAGCGCATCGATCAGCGCAGCCAGCGGCAGTTCGTCGAAGGCCGGGCGCAGCTCGACCCGGACGTCGGCGCGGCTGCGCTGCGCATGCGGGGTCGCGGCCAGGCCACGCTCCGATGCCAGCCACTCACCGACGACCGCGTTCGACAGCGGTCGCGCAGCGGCGAAGTCCTCGGCGAACCGCTCGGCATTGAGCTGACGCGAGAGTGCCGCCGAGGCCGGGCACGTGCTGGAGTACTCGACCGCGAAGCGCAGCGCCAGGTGCAGGTGGCCTTCGCGCAGGCTGGCGTCGATCTCGACCGGGTAGCGCTTCCAGCCGGCGTTGTCGCTGGCCAGGGCCTGGCGCAACAGCAGTTGTTCGTAGCGGACCACCAGGCGCGCGGCGCTGGAGATGCCGCCCTGGTTGTCGATCAGTGTCTGCAGGACGCGGCGCAGGCCGGCCGGGGTGACCGTCTCGCTGGCAAAGGCGTTCTGCAACTGCAGGTACATGCGCGACATGTGGATGCCGCGGGCGTTGGCGTCCTTGAGGTCGACGGACACGTCGACCGAAGCGGCGACCGTCATCGTGTCGCCATCGGCCGATGCCACGCGCAGCGGCAGGGCGATGTTGGACATGCCGACCCAGTCGAGCGTCCGCGCCGCGGCGGCGGCGTCGAAGGCGACATCGGGGAGACGGCGCGGGGTTTGCGAGGTCGTGGTCACGGGCAAGGGTATGGGGGTTGGCGCGGGGGAGCGCAAGCCGGGCCATTGTAGCGGGCGGCCGCGACCGCCTCGCTGGCGTGGCCTGCAACAGTCAGTTGCGAGGTCGCCGCTGGGATGGACCGCCGCCGGCCTCAGCTGCGGGCACCGCGCCAGGCACCCAGGAGGGCGCTCCACGGCGGCAACGGCAACGGCAACGCCGCGTCGCCACGGCGCAGGCGCTGGCGGGCAAGCGCCGACCACACCCTGCGCGGCCGCGTGGCAGCCCCTGCCGGGGGCCAGCCCTGCAGCAGTTCGGCCGCCCACGCGCTGGCCACCGGCTGGCTGCCGGCACGGGCCAGCGTCGTCAGTGGTGCGGCGGCCTCGCCAACGTGCGCCAGGCGCGAGTACAGCAGGCCTGCGGCGACGGTCAGTTCGGCCTGCTCATCCTGGCCGGAAGACTCGCGTGAGGGTTCCGTCCCGGCAAACAGCGCCGACTCGATGACGGCGACGGCGTGCGCGAACGGGCGCAGCGAAGCATAGGCGTCGTCGCGATCGCGCGGGCGCTCACGACTTTCGCGCAGATACGGCAGCGCGGTGGCCAACGTCAGCCACGGCGCCGGCAATTTCTGCAGGGCGATGCCGAGCGGATGGCGCCTGGCGCCCAGGGTCCAGCCGCGCAGCTCTTCGGCCCACCACGCCAGCTTGGCCTCGCCGGGACGCGGATCGCTGCCGCCCCACGCCGCGTCGGTCAGTTCCTGCAGCAGCGTCGCCCAGGCCAGGGCGACTTCGCGCTGTGCCTGCGGCACGAACACCTGCACCACGGCCCACTCGGGCCAGCGCGCGCGGAACTTGTCGAGGAAACTGTCGAGCGCGTCGCCGCTGCCGCCGTCACCAGCTCCGTCACCTGGTAAGGGCGAGGGCAACGGCTCGCTCATCGCGGCACCGGCCATGTCGCCGCGTCGATCAGCTCGCCCGCCGTTTCGATCATGACATCGCCCTGCCACGCCACCGGATCGTCACCGTCGAGGCGATAACCCCACAGCGCGACCACCGACGGCATGCCGGCGGCGCGTGCGGCCTGGATGTCGCGCTCGTCGTCACCGACATAGATGCACTGCGACGGTTCGATGCCGATGCGCTCGGCGGCAACGGTCAGCGGCAACGGGTCGGGCTTGCGCCGCGCCAGCGTGTCGCCACCGATCAGCACCGCGCAGCGCTGCTCCCAGCCCAGCACGGGCATCAGCTGGCGGGCCAGGTACTCGGGCTTGTTGGTGACGATGCCCCAGGTGCTGCCGGCCGCTTCCAGCGCCGCCAGCATCGCCTCGACACCGTCGAACAGCCGGCCGTGGCGACCAAGCTCGCGCTCGTAGTGGCCGAGGAACTCCGGGATCCAGCTTTCGCGCTGCGGCTCGTCGACCTGCGGGAATGCCGCCGCGACCATCGCCCGCGCGCCCTTGGACACATGCGGGCGCAGTTCGTCGAGGGGCATCGGAGACTGCCCGCGCGCGGCGCGCATGGCATCGATTGCCGCGACCATGTCCGGCGCGCTGTCGAGCAGGGTGCCGTCGAGATCGAACAGGACGGCGCGGGGGAACGCGTGTGCCGGCATGGCTCAGGCGTCCGGCTTGCGCGCGCAGGCAAGGTAGTTGACGTCGGTGCGCTCGATCACACGTGCGCTGTTGCGCCAGGGTTCGTACATCAGGCCGCTGACGTCTTCCAGCTGCATGCCGGCCTCACGCAGCCACGCCCCCAGTTCCGACGGCTTGATGAAGTCGCGGTACTGGTGGGTGCCGCGCGGCAGCACGCGGGCGACGTACTCGGCGCCGACGATGGCCAGGGCGAAGGCCGCCGGCGTGCGGTTGAGCGTGGACAGGAACAGGCGTCCACCCGGACGCAGCAGCGCCGTGCAGGCGCGGATGATCGAACCGGGGTCGGGCACGTGCTCCAGCATCTCCATGCAGGTGATCGCATCGAACTGGCCCGGCATTTCCTCGGCCAGCGACTCGACCGACTGCAGCCGGTAATCGACCTTCACGCCGGTCTCCAGGCCGTGCAGGCGCGCCACCTTGACCAGCTCCGGGGCCAGGTCGAGTGCGGTGACCTGGGCGCCCTCGCCCGCCATCGCCTCGCTGAGCAGGCCAGCGCCGCAGCCGACGTCGAGCACGCGCACGCCTTGCAGCGAAGTGCGCTGGACGACGTAGCCCAGGCGGGCCGGATTGAGCGCGTGCAGTGCCTTCTGCGGACCCTGCGGGTCCCACCAGCGCTGGGCGAGCGCGCCGAACTTGTCGAGCTCGGCCTGGTTGAAGTTGCTGTCGTTGGGAGCGGTATTCATGCGGAGTCTCTATCTGATCGTCATTCCCGCGAAGGCGGGAACCCAGCGACTTTGTACGTTGCGGCCCGGGCAAGTCGCTGGGTCCCCGCCTTCGCGGGGATGACGGCAATGGGGGACGGCGGAATCGTCACGACAGTCTGATCGCCGCGATCCGCGTACGCCACTGCTTGGCATTGGCGACCAGCGCCCGCTCGTCGATGTCGACCAGCACGCGCCCGCGCAGTTTCGCCTGCCCGGCGATCCAGACATCGCTCACCTGCTGGCGGCCGGTCGCATAGATCAGCTGCGAGATCACGTGGTGCAGCGGCTGGGTCTCGATCTGGTCCAGGTCGATGCAGACCAGGTCGGCCTGCTTGCCGACCTCGATCGAACCGACTTTCGCTTCAAAGCCCAGCGCGCGTGCGCTGCCCAGCGTCGCGGCGTGCAATGCGCTGGCCGCATCGAGCGCCGAGGCATCGGACGCGACCGCCTTGGCCAGCAGCGCAGCGGTGCGGGTCTCGCCGAACATGTCCAGGTCGTTGTTGCTGGCGCAGCCGTCGGTGCCGATGGCGATGTTGACGCCCGCCTTCTGCAGCTTGCCGACCGGACAGAACCCGGAGGCCAGCTTGAGATTGGACTCGGGGCAATGGGCGACGCTGACGCCCCGCTGCGCGCACAGCTCGATTTCGGCGTCGGTCAGCTGGGTCATGTGCACCGCGATCAGGCGATCGTTGACCAGGCCGAGCCGGTCCAGCCGCGCCAGCGGGCGCTGGCCGTGCTTTTCGTGCGACTCGGCCACTTCGTGCGCAGTCTCGTGCGTGTGCAGGTGCACCGGCACGTCGAGCTGGTCGGACAGCATGCGGATGCGTTCGAAGTTCGCGTCCGACACGGTGTACGGCGCGTGCGGTGCGAAGGTGGTGCTGACCAGGGCATCGTCGCGCCACTGGTCGTGCACTTCGCCGGCGCGGTCGAAGTATTCGTCGGAGGACTTGGCCCATGCGGTCGGGAAGTCGATCACCGGCAATCCGACGCGGGCGCGGAAACCGTGGCGCTTGTAGACCGCGGCCTGCACGTCGGGGAAGAAGTAGTTTTCGTTGGCGCAGGTGGTGCCGCCGCGGAGCATCTCGGCGATGGCCAGGGCGATGCCGTCGGCGACGAACTCCGGCCCGATCACCGCGCCTTCCACCGGCCAGATGTGGCCTTGCAGCCATTCCATCAGCGGCAGGTCGTCGGCGATGCCGCGCAGCAGCGTCATCGGGTTGTGGGTGTGGGCGTTGATCAGGCCGGGAATCAGTGCCGCATCCGGGCGCGACACGGTCTCGGCGGCGATGAAGCGCGTGCGCGCTTCGCGGGTCGGCAACAGCGCGACGATGGCGCCATCGCGGACGGCGACCGCATGGTCCTCCAGGACCACGCCGTGCGGCTCGACCGGCACCACCCATCCGGCTTCGATCAACAGGTCGCAGGCTTCGGGTCGGGTGTCGGGATGCATGGGTGTCCTTTTGTTTCGGCGTTCCCGCGAAGGCGATGGTTCGTCGTTTCTGCGGAGGCGGGAACCCGCCGTCTTCGCATCTCGTCATTCCCGCGAAGGAACCCAGTGTCCTCGAGTTCCGTCATTCCCGCGAAGGCGGGAACCCAGTGTCTTCGTGCTCTGTGACAGCAAGGCATAAGTCACTGGGTCCCCGCCTTCGCGGGGATGACGGGCCACTACTGCGACGGGCAACTGCACGCCCGCTCCGCGGGCGCCTGGATCCCGGCTTTCGCCGGGATGACGATTTGGCGAAGCCGTGGCCGCGATGCGGCCACGGGCCAAATCGTCACTTGACTCGGCTGACGTACTCGCCCGAGCGGGTGTCGACCTTGATGATCTCGTCCTGGCCGACGAACAGCGGCACGCGCACCACGGCGCCGGTTTCCAGCGTGGCCGGCTTGCCGCCGCCGCCGGAGGTATCGCCACGCACGCCCGGGTCGGTCTCGACGATCTTGAGCTCGACGAAGTTCGGCGGCTGCACCGCGATCGGGGTACCGTTCCACAGCGTCACCACGCAGGCTTCCTCGCCCTTGAGGTACTTCTCGGCGCCGCCCATGCCGGCCTTGTCGGCCTGGACCTGCTCGAACGACTCCTGGTTCATGAAGTGCCAGTACTCGCCGTCGGAGTACAGGTACTGCATGTCGGTGTCGACGACGTCGGCCTGCTCCACGTTGTCGGTCGCCTTCATGGTCATTTCGACCACGCGGCCCGACTTGATGCTGCGGTACTTCACGCGGGTGAAGGCCTGGCCCTTGCCCGGCTTGACGTACTCGGTGTCGGTGATGATGCACGGGTCGTTGTTGACCAGGATCTTCTGGCCGTTCTTGACGTCGTTCATGCCCAAACTGGCCATGGGTGCAACTCCTGCTAGATGAATAAGTGTCTTGGCGCCGGCCCGTCGCAATCGCGGCGGAGGCTAGAATGGCGGGTTGTTGCGCCCGGCCCGAAGCCACGGCGCAAGGAAAACCGGTCCGCCATGATACCCGCAGCCCCCATCGCAGTGCAGCCTGCCACCCTTCCGCACACGCCCGTCGCACAACGCTGGCAGCAGCTGTGGCGTGAGGCCGTGCGTGATCCGCGCGAGCTGCTGGCGCTGCTGGGCCTGGAGGGCGCCGGCCTGGGCATCTCCGAGGAGGCCGCCGCCCAGTTCCCGCTGCGGGTCCCACGCGGATTCATCGCCCGCATGCGCCACGGCGACCCGAACGATCCGCTGCTCCGCCAGGTCCTGCCACTGGATGCGGAAATGCAGCCGATGCCGGGATTCAGCCTGGACGCAGTCGGCGACGCCGCGGCCAAGGCCGGGCATGGCGTGATCCGCAAGTACCGCGGCCGCGCCCTGCTGGTCACCACCGGCAGCTGCGCGATCCACTGCCGCTACTGCTTCCGTCGCCATTTCCCCTACGCCGAGGAAACCGCGGCGGCGGCCGGCTGGCGCGAGGCGGTTGCGCTGATCGCGGGCGACAGCGGTATCGACGAGGTCATCCTCTCCGGCGGCGACCCCTGGTCGCTCGCCACTCCCAAGCTGGCCGAGCTGACCGACGCCCTTGCCGGCATCCCTCACCTCAAGCGGCTGCGTGTGCACACGCGGCTGCCGGTGGTGTTGCCCGAACGGGTCGACGAGGCCCTGCTGGCCTGGCTGCGCGCCCTGCCCTGGCCGGTCACGGTGGTACTGCATGCCAACCACGCCAATGAATTCGATGCCGACGTCGACGAAGCCCTGGCGCGTCTGCGGAGCGCCGGCGCGACTTTGCTCAATCAGGCGGTCCTGCTGCGGGGCGTGAACGACTCCGTCGATGCCCTGGCTGCGCTGAGCGAACGCGGGCTCGCCGCCGGTGTCCTGCCCTACTACCTGCACCAGCTCGACCGCGTCCAGGGCTCGGCCCACTTCGAGGTCAGCGACGAGACCGCGCTGCGCCTGCACCGCCAACTGGCGGCACGCCTGTCGGGGTACCTGGTACCGCGGCTCGTGCGCGAAGTCGCCGGCGACCCGGGCAAGCGTCCGCTGTAACGCGGCGGTCTCGTGCCGGCCGCAAGCTGCCGGTCGCTGCCCGGCGTCGATGCGCCGCTGACGTCGACGGATCGCGCCCCCGGACGTCGCTGCGCGTTCCGTTCGAATGCCCACCGGACTTGCCCCCACTGATGACCCCGCCAGCAAAACCCCGTCGCCAATCCCGATTCCGTCGCTGCCGCGTGGACTCATCTCCCGGTTCGTGTCATAAAACCGGCTTGGGGAGGTGACGCAATGCAATTCGGCAAAGATACGGCGCTGCGCCTGCTGATCGTCGACGACAGTGTCGAGGCAGCCGAGGCCATCGTCAGCGGGCTGCGCAACAGCGGAATCGCGGTGCGCCCGTCACGACCAGAAAACGAGGCCGAACTGGCCAGCATGATCGGCCAGCACCCGCTGCCGGACATCGTGCTGGCCGCCCGCGAAGCGCGCGCGGTGCCGATCACCAAGGTGATGCACGCGGTCGACGCCAGCGGCAAGGACCTGCCCGTGTTGATGCTGATCGACAGCATCGACGACACGCGCCTGCTCGAGATGTTCACCCTCGGCGCCCGCGGCGTGATCCTGCGCGGCCACGCCGACCACATCCAGAGCCGGGTCCGTCGCGAATGGGCCGACCTGGAGGCGCGCCGTGCGCTGCGCCGGCTGGAAGCCCAGGTGCGCGAGACCGAGCGCCGCTGCGATGCGCTGATCGACTCCTCGCGCGAGCCGATCGCCTACATCCACGAAGGCATGCACATCCGCGCCAATCCGGCGTACCTGGAAATCTTCGGCTTCGAGACCTTTGAAGACATCGAAGGCATGTCGCTGCTGGACCTGATCGCGCCGGCGCGGGTCGACGGGTTCAAGCAGTTGCTCAAGCAGATCGGCAAGGGCGATGCCCCGCCCCGGCACGAGACCGAAGCGCGCGCACTCGACGGCAGCAATTTCGCGGCGGTGATGGAGTTCACCCAGGCCAGCTACGAGGGCGAAGCCTGCCTGCAGGTGATCCTGCGCCGACAGGAAATCGACCCCGAGCTTGCCCGCGAGGTCGAGGCGCTGCGCCAGCGCGACCAGGTCACCGGCCTGCTCAATCGCGCCACGTTCCTGCGTGCGCTCGAGGACGCCGTCGCCGACGCCGCGCAGAACGCCACCCACCACGGCCTGCTGCTGATCGAGCCGGACCACTTCAACCGCCTGCTCCAGGACATCGGCCTGGATGCGGCCGACTCGCTGATCGCGGCGATGGCCGAGCGCCTGCGTGCGGCACTGGGCCCGGACGACGTCGCGGCGCGCTTCGGCGAGCACCAGTTCGCCGTGCTCACCAACAACAGCGACCACAAGCGCAGCATGGGCCTGGCCGAAAGCCTGCGCACTGCCTTCGCCGACCACGTGCTCGAGACCGCCGACCGTTCGCTCAGCACCACCGTCAGCATCGGTGGCGTGCTCATCGGCGAGAAGATCGCCAGCGTCACCGCCGTGCTCGGCAAGGCCAGCCAGTGCGTGCAGTCGGCCAGCGGCGTCGGCGGCAACCGCACCGATCTGTTCGATCCGGGCGCAGCCGACCGCGCCGAGGAAGAGCGCGTGGAGGCCTGGGTCACGCGCATCCGCGATGCGCTCGACGCCGATCGTTTCGTCATGGACTACCAGCCGTTGATCGGCCTGCATGGCGAGCCGATCGAGATGTACGAGGCGTATCTGCGCCTGCGCGGCGAGCACGGCGAGCTGGTTCCGCCTCTGACCTTCCTGCAGATTGCCGAGGAACATGGGCTGCTGTGGGAGATCGACCGCTGGGTGGTGGGCAAGGCGATCGCGGTGATCGGCGAGCGGATGCGCGCCGGCAAGCAGACCACGATGCTGGTCAAGATCACGCAGGCTTCGCTGCAGGACAACACGTTGCAGCAGTTCATCCAGGAGCAGTTGGCCCGCCACGGCGCCGACGGCCGGATGCTGGTGCTGCAGCTGCCGGAGTCGAAGGTGTTCACGCACCTGCGCGCGGCCCAGGAGTTCCAGGCCACGGTCGCCCGGTACGGGGTGCGGGTGGGGCTGGAGCAGTTTGGCGTGGGCCTCAACTCGTTCCAGCTGCTGACCCACTTCGACGCGGCGCTGTTGAAGATCGACCGCAGCTACATGGAAGACCTGACCGGCAATCCCGACCACCAGCAGCGGGTGCGTGAGATCGCCGACAAGGCGCGCGAGCTGGGCAAGGTCACCATCGCCGAGTTCGTCCAGGATGCCGGCAGCATGAGCATCCTGTTCGGCGCGGGCATCGACTACGCGCAGGGCAACTTCCTGGCGCCGCCGGGGCCGACGATGGACTACGAGTTCTGACGCTTCAAGCCCCTCTCCCACTTGCGGGAGAGGGGTTGGGGTGAGGGCAAGCGGGCCGCGATGCGGCCCGTTTTCTTTTGCGTGCGTGGCGTGCGGGGGGGAGGGGGGGTGTATTCCGCGAACCTCCGCTTCGCTCCGTTAACTGTTCGCGAAATACACCCCACCCCCTCCTTGCCAACGCTGCAGTTGTTTCATTGACTTCGTGTGTTGGCTCCATGCGCTGCCCGCATGACATGGCTGCAAGGGCGGGACTCGGGCTGTGCCGTTACGGGGCGGTGTCCGTGCCCTCGCTCGGTCGGGAGCTCGGGCCCGGACGCCCGCTGGAGGGTGAGGTGGTTTCAAACCCGCCCGAGCAGAGTCACTGGGTTCCCGCCTTCGCGGGAATGACGGGCATCAGGAGCAATGTCGCTGGGTCCCCGCCTTCGCGGGGATGACGGTCTTCTTTAGCCCCTCTCCCGCTTGCGGGAGAGGGGTTGGGGTG